>CAMAWK010000038.1 GCA_945861915.1 Flavobacterium psychrophilum
AATCCTAGAGCATCGAGAACAGTTCCGTTTATTGCCAAAGCGTATGGTGAACCTTATGTAAATTATGCTACCAAAGTGATGTTGGGTCATAGCAAAGTAACCGATTTCGATTTTAATCCACAGTTAAAAGGATATGCAATTAAGCAACCTGTTTTCTCTTTTAGCAAGTTTCATAATGTAAATAAAGCATTGGGACCAGAAATGAAATCGACCGGCGAAAGCATCTTGTTTATTGACGATTTAAAAGACGATCAGTTCTATGAATTGTACTCTCGAAGAAAAATGTATTTGAGTAAGTAAGATTGAATTTTATATTTTGAAATAGCCCTCGCCTTGGCGGGGGCTTTTCTATTTATAAAAAATGATTTTTAGTAGGAGTTGAGGAGTCAGAGGTTCTCAATTGTTAACCGATTTTATTTTGAATTTTTGTCTGTTAAAGACTAATTAAAAAATCCTTATAATCGGTTCCTAAAGCTGACGGAATTTAGGTTTTGTTTTGAATTGTTCTCGGAAAGATTTAATTCTAGCTAGTAGTTATAGATTTAGTAATCTGGAAAAAATGGCGAGTAGCCATAAACCTCTTTTTGAGTTTTCAACGTTTCGCCGCTTTGTGGCTGTTGCGAACTTCGTGACCGAGTTCTCTCGGCTAAGATAATAATTCTTGCGAAACTAAAACGTCCGGTTTGAACAAATTTCGCAATAGCACAAAACGGCTGTTACCGCTAGTTTTTATTCTCCATTTAGGAATTCTGAAATTTGCTTATTCATACCTGGAATTTTGTTTTTCATAACATCCCAAACAATTGCGTAATTAACTCCAATGTAATCATGAATTAATCTATCACGCATTCCAGCCATATTTTTCCATTGAATATTATTCCATTTTACTTTGAAATCAGCAGGAATTTTCTTTGTAGCTTCTCCAATAATTTCCAAACTTCTTACAACGGCTCTTTTCAAAGTTTCATCTTCCATGAAATCTTCAAACAATAAGTTTTCGCTAACAGAAATGACGTATAAACATTCGTCGTGAATATGTCTAAGATATTCTTTTGGGTCTTTAGACATATTGAACTTCATTTAAGATTTTCGGCCCAATGTATGGACTCAAGCCATTCTTGGTGACAACTTCAATTTTTTCATTTTTGAAGATTTTTTCAAATAAATCATAAACAGCCATATAATTGTCAAAGTTCTCTTTCTCTGGTTCGAAATCAATCAACAAATCAATATCACTTTCGCTAGATTGTTCATTGCGAATATAAGAACCAAACAAGCCAACATTTCGGATACCGAATTTCGAAAGCTTAAGCTTATTAGATTTTAGCGTTTTTAATATGTTTTCTTTTGTTGTCATTTCAAACTTTTTTCAAATATACAAAAGTTTGTCTTTTGAAACTTGGGTCGCCAAAAATTAGCGGTAACTTATATATACTCGCTACAAAGTAGCGACAATCTGCCCGAATTTGGGTGGATAACCGCTACTTTACAGTGCTTTATAAACAAATGTATAAATAATAATTGTATTACAAATCATCAAATGGGCTTTTAATTTGTTGTAGACTTTTCTTGGTAGCACAAGTTCAATTTAAACAAAAAAATAGAAAACGAATAGTAAAACGGTGAATGCTTAAATGTAGGTTAAGAATTAAGTAGAAAAGCGTTTCCAGCTTTCTAAATAAAAAAATTACAATAAGAGGAAAGAAAATCGGATTTAGAAAGTTGTAAAAAAAAGAAAAACCCTTTGAGAAAAAGGATTTTTAGTGTATTTCGTGACCTTGACTGGATTCAAACCAGTAACCTCTTGAGCCGTAATCAAGTGCGCTATTCAGTTGCGCCACAAGGCCTTTTTTGTGGGTGCAAATATAGCTAAAATTAATAATTCAACAAATTGAAAATCAATTTTAAATGAATTTTATTAAAAATTAAAATCAACAATCTAAAGCTCTGGAAGTTACATAATAGCGATAGCCAATAATTGCCAGTTGCCATTTCTTGGCTTTGCTGATATCCAACCGTTTTTTGGTAAAACTAGGAAGTAGGATTTTGTTGATTTTGGCTAGTAATTTAAACATACATACATTTGTTTCTGCAAATATAAAAAACTTTGTAGCAAACTAACTTTTACTCTATTTTTGCGCTATGAAATTTTTCAATTTGCACACGCATCAATTCACACATCAATCCGATGTTTTGGAGTTAGTTAATCAATATCCACAGGAGTTTGATGAAGTTATTCCTTTTTATTCTATTGGAATTCATCCGCTGTTTATTGATGAGAAAAGATTGGAGTCGGATTTTGAAATTGTAGAACAAAAACTGGTCTTGACCGAATGTTTGGCTGTTGGTGAATGCGGATTAGACAAACGCTGTGAAACGCCATTCGAGCAACAAGTATTCATTTTTGAACAGCAACTTTTGTTAGCTGAAAAATACCAAAAACCCGTCGTGATTCATTGCGTGGCTGCTTTTCAGGAATTAATTGCCATCAAAAAACGCTTGCAAATTTCAGTTCCAATGATTGTTCACGGATTTTCAAAAAATGAAATAGTGGCGAAACAATTAATCGATAAAGGATTCTATCTTTCTTTTGGAAAATATTTACTACGAAATCAAGAATTGGAATCCGTTTTTAAAAGTGTTCCAAACAATCGATTTTTTCTAGAAACAGACGCAATCGAAGAAGGAATTGAAGCGGTTTATGCATTGGCAGCCAGTTATAAAGGAATTGAATTGAATGATTTACAGGACATTCTTATTGATAATTACAAACGAGTTTTTAAAATTTAAAAATCAACTTCAAAAGTCAACTTCAAAAGTCAAATTCAAAATTTAAACCTTAAACCCTATACCTCAAACCCTAAACCCAAAAAACATGGCAGAATGGAAAGAAAGAGCGGCACTTTTATTCAAAGCCGAAGGATTAGAAAAATTAACTAATTCGAACGTTTTAGTTGTCGGATTAGGTGGTGTAGGCTCTTTTGCAGCCGAATTTTTAGCCAGAGCTGGAGTGGGTAAAATGACAATTGTAGATGGTGATATTGTAGATATTACGAATATTAACAGACAATTACCTGCTTTGCATTCGACAGTTGGACAACCAAAAGTGACCATTGTAGGCGATCGATTAATGGACATTAATCCAGAATTGCAACTCACTCGAATTAGAGAGTTTCTCTCTCCAGAACGTGCTTTTGAAATCGTCACTGAGGGTTATGATTATGTTTTGGATTGTATTGACAGTGTTACGCCTAAACTCAATTTGATTATTGCTGCTAAACGCAAACGTGTCAAAATTATTAGTAGCATGGGAGCAGGAGGCAAGATGGAAGCGGCAAAAGTGCATGTTTCTTGTATTTCAAAAGCGAGTAATTGCATGTTGGCAAAAACGGTTCGAAAGCGATTGAAAGCCGAGAAAATTGATAAACTAAAAGTGGTTTCGTCATCAGAAATCCAAGATGAATCCAGTTTAAAAATGACAGATGGCTCCAATTATAAAAAATCTTTTTACGGAACAAATAGTTATATGCCAGGATTATTTGGTTTGTATGCCGCAGAAACGGTGATTCGGTATTTGTTGACTAAATAAAATAAAAGTCAAATTTCAAAAGTCAAATTTCAAAAGTCAATTTCAAAACCCTAAACTCTTAAACCTTTAAACCCTTAACCCTTAAACTTCTAAACCCCTAAACTTCTAAACCCCAAAAAATGATTCAAACTGTAATTTTTGATATGGATGGCGTCATTGTCGATACAGAACCTGTGCATCACTATGCTTATTTTAAACTGTTTAAAGAACTTGAAATTGAAGTTTCAGATGAGATTTACGTCTCATTTACCGGGAATTCTACTCGAAATACATTTCAAAAATTGAAAAATTTGTTTCCTATCGATGCGGAAGTAGAAGATTTAATTCAGCGAAAACGCACTCTTTTTAATGATGCTTTTGATACCAAAGAAGATTTAGCCTTGTTAGATGGTGTCGAAAAATTGATAGTTGATTTACATTCGAACGGAATGCAACTGATTTTGGCTTCTTCAGCTTCAAAAGTAACGATTGACCGAGTTTTTAATCGTTTTGGGTTAAGTACTTATTTTTCACACAAAGTTAGTGGCGAAGATTTTCCGAATTCAAAACCGCATCCAGCCATATTTGAGTATGCCGCCTCTTTGTCTGTAGCTCCAAAACAAGACTGTATCGTGATTGAAGACAGCACAAACGGTGTTTTGGCAGCAAAAGCAGCAGGAATTTTTTGTGTGGGTTATGTTAGCGAAAATTCGAAACAACAGGATTTATCCAAAGCGGATATTGTCATTCGTCATTTTGATGAATTGAATTTCGAAAAAATAAATTCGCTATAATTTAATATGCAATTTCCCGTTTGTAAAACACGAATTCATAAATTTGAAAAACTTTAAAAAAAATTGACATGAAAAAGATTCTGTTTGTATTAGCTATGGTTTTGGCAAATTATTTTACTGAAGCCCAAATTAAAACACCTTCGCCAAGTCCGAAATCTACCTTGACTCAAATGGTGGGTTTGACCGAAGTAGAAATTAATTATTCAAGACCAAGTGCAAAAGGGAGAGTTGTTTTTGGCGATTTAGTTCCTTTCGGAAAACTATGGCGAACTGGAGCCAATGAAAATTCAACTGTTTCGTTTAGCGAAGATGTGATTATCAATGGCAAAACATTGGCAAAAGGGAAATATGCATTGTTTACTACGCCAAAAGCTGATACTTGGGAAATTATTTTTTATACTACCACAGATAATTGGGGAACTCCAGAAAATTGGGAGGAAACTAAAGTAGCTTTGAGAGCAAACGCAACTCCAGAAATGATGGATAGAAACATGGAAAGTCTAACAATTGGTGTTAATAATTTAGATTCTAATTTTGGGATGTTAGAAATAGCTTGGGAAAAAACCTTAGTGGCACTAAAATTTGAAGTGCCTACCCAAAAAGCGGCTTTGGCAAATATCGAAAAAGCTTTGGCTGGACCAACGGCAGGAGATTATTTTTCGTCGGCTCAGTATTTATTTCAGTCTAATATTGATGTAGCCAAATCGTTGGTGTATGTAAACAAAGCATTGGATATGAAACAAGAAAAACCATTTTGGTATTTGCGTTTAAAATCATTAATTCAAGCAAAAACAGGGGATAAAAAGGGTGCGATTGAAACAGCAAAACTATCTTTGAGCGCAGCAGAATTAGCCAAAAATCAAGATTATGTCAAAATGAATAAAGACAGCATCGAGGAATGGTCTAAAAAGTAATTTTGAGTTAAAAAAAATATAATAATTCCCGTTTTGATTCATTATCAAGACGGGAATTTTTTTGTTTAACAGGTTTTGGTTTTTCTGCATATACTGATTTGCAAAATATACGAAAACACAATTGTTAGCAACGCGCCGATGAAGTTGAGCCACAAATAGCCTAGTTTTTCTTGACCACTATCGTAGATGAAAATAGCAAAATAATAAATGATAAAAATGGCAATTTGGCTAATGACAGCACTATAAAACACGGCTTTTGCCTGAACACGTTTTAAATAAAAACCCACCAAGAAAATGCCTAAAACGGTTCCGTAAAAAATAGAACCAATAATATTGACCAATTGTATCAGATTTTCGAACAAAGTACCGATACTCGCAAAAAGAATAGCGATTATTCCCCAAAATAAAGTAAAAAATTGAGTAGCATTCAGATAATGTTTTTCTGTTTTTTTTTCCTTCAAATTTCGTTTGTAAATATCGATAGCAGTGGTCGAAGCTAATGCGTTGAGCCCAGAAGCGGTAGAAGACATAGCAGCAGAAATAATTACAGCCAACAATAATCCGATGAGACCTTTGGGTAAATAATGCAGGATAAAATGAAAAAACACATAATCTTTATCATTTGTTTCGCTGTTTTTATCGGCTTTCAAAATAATTTCTTTGGCTCGGTCTCTTAAGTCTTTTTCTTTGCCAGAAATACCTATTAATTCTTTGCGAAGAATTGGATTGTCATAATCCTGATTGAGTTGATCGATATACAAAAGATTAATCACTTTTTTATCTTCTGAAAGTGCTGCTAATTTTTTTTCTAAAGCGTGGTATTCATTTTTATAAACCGAGTTTTCAATTGCAATTTTGTTATTAGGATTGAAATTTAAAGGCACAGGATTGAATTGAAAAAAAACAAAAACAAGTACACCTGTTAGTAAAATTAAGAACTGCATAGGAACTTTTAAAAGACCGTTCATAATTAATCCCATTTGGCTTTCTCGAACCGATTTTCCAGACAAATACCGTCCTACTTGAGATTGATCGGTACCAAAATAAGCTAATGCCAGAAAAAAACCACCTGTGATTCCGCTCCAAAAAGTGTATTTCACTTCGGGATTAAATGAAAAATCGACAATATTCATTTTATCATTAGCACCTGCAATATGCAACGCATTATCAAAAGTCATATCGTTGGGCAAATAATATAAGATGAGAAAGAAAGTAATCAACATACCTGACATAATCACAAACATCTGTTGTTTTTGGGTCACATTCACCGCTTTAGTCCCACCAGAAAAAGTGTAAATAATTACCAAAACACCAATTATAATATTCATAATCGTAAGATTCCAACCCAGTAATGCTGATAAAATAATAGATGGCGCATAAATGGTTAGTCCTGTTCCTAAACCTCGTTGGACTAAAAATAGAATAGCCGCTAGGGAACGAGTTTTTAAATCGAACCGTTTTTCTAGATATTCGTAGGCTGTAAAAATTTTATATTTATGATAAATGGGAATGAAAGTCGCACAAATTACCACCATTGCTATGGGTAAGCCAAAATAAAACTGCAAAAATCCCATTCCATCATGATACGCCTGTCCGGGAGTAGAGAGGAAGGTGATTGCGCTGGCCTGTGTCGCCATAACCGAAAGTCCAACAGTGTGCCACGGAGTTTCGTTGCTACCTAAAATGTAATCTTCGACATTCTTGCTTCCTTTCGTTTTCCAAACACCATAAATAACTATGAATAATAGAGTTACGATTAAGACAATCCAATCAAATAGTTGCATAGCTTAAGAGTATAATTTCATTAAAAGGCAAAAAATAAAGATGTAAATAGCATTTGCCACAATCACCCAAGTATAGCTTTTTTTCCAAATTTCGATTTTTTTATTTTCCATAATTGGCTATTTATTGTTTTGATTTTTAGGAGAATCGACTGTGTTTTTTAAGGAAATAATATTGGCTAATAATCGATACGCACCAGAAACGCCTTCGGGTAATTCTCTAAAAAAACTTAATCCAGTGTAAATATAATAGCCTTTGCCAAATGGTGCTACTAATAAAGCTCCGTTTTTTGGTGTTTCGCCTTTATCATTTGACGAAATAATAGGAGTGAAGGCAGGATCAAATTCTTTTGGATAATACAAACCTTGTTCTTGTATCCAATTTTCAAAATCTTTGACTGTAATTTTGTTTGGAAAATGTAAGACTGCGTGTTCTGGTGCCAAAAATCGAACGGCTGCATTTTCTTCGGTTACTCGGTCGTTTGAAATTTTCAAAGGAAACGGAGCAATTTCGGAGGTTACAATATCATGAGATGTGTTGTATTGAACTACCATCGTTTTGCCATTTTTTACAAAATCAAAAAGGAGTTCTTGTTTACTTGCCAATTTTTCTAGAACATTATAGGCTCTAATTCCAGTAATTATTACATCCAATT
The DNA here is from genome assembly GCA_945861915.1 of Flavobacterium psychrophilum. Lineage (GTDB taxonomy): Bacteria > Bacteroidota > Bacteroidia > Flavobacteriales > Flavobacteriaceae > Flavobacterium > Flavobacterium psychrophilum_E. The sequence goes on from CAMAWK010000038.1 coordinate 7,714, forward strand.
CGGATAGTTTTTCCACTGAAATTTCTTCAGGTTTTAGTAGTGTAACAGCATATCCCATTTGTTTCAATCCTTTCGGCACCTCGTCGCCAGCCCCCATGATGTAACCTATTTTTTCGTTGTTTGTTTTTAAGTCTAATCGAACCAACTTTGCTTCGGCGGTTTGAAGCACTTGTTGTTTGGTAATATGAGGATAATCAATGGTAATTTGCTCTTTGTCGAATCGTTTATTGTCAATAGTAACTACACCAGTTGCAATAGCCTCCTCAGCTTGATTTGGAGGTGTGACTGTAAAAAAGACAATTTGTTCAGCTCCTTTTTTAGTTAAATCAAAAGAGATGGAGTTTGGTGAAACTAACCAATTTCGAGGTAATTCTAGTTTTACTGTTCCTTTTAAATTATCTTTCCCAGCTTTAATTTTCACCGCAATAGATTGTTTATTAGAGTTTTTAAACAAAATTACTTTGTCAAGTAGATGAACACTTACTTCGGGAGCAATATCTAGAAATCGATACATTTCCCCTTTCACATCATCATTGTATTTGTAAACAACTGTACGTTCAAAAGGAATTTCTATTCCGTTGATTACAATAGTAAAAACTACTTTGGTGTTTCTAATTATGTCAGGAACTCCAATATTTTTTTGATCTGAAACTTGATACATTCCCACGCTTCCTTTTTCTTTTAGCCAATGGGGTTGCGTATATTCTGAAATTGTAGGTAATTGTAAATCAATGTTTATTTCTTGTGAAATATTGTTTGTGAGAGTTTTATTTTGTGAAATTGTCTTTTGGTCAGGATAAGTGGTTATGCTTTTTAGTTCAATAGCAATTTTACTTCTGTTAATGGCTTCTAATTTTAGTTGAATTAAATTATTCGAACTAACTTCAGGTTTGGAAGATACAGCTTCAAGAAATAAACCTGAACAAGCAGCAATGCAATTTTTAACTTCCTCCAATTTGATATTTTTCCAATGCGTATCATCTAGTAATTGAATCATTGAATATACTTTGACTAAGTCAGAAACGCTAACTTCTGAATTTTTAAAATCAAATTGAGTGCCTATTTTAGTGAGTAATTCTCCAATCGGTTTTCCGCCTGAAACTCGATTCCAACTTGTGTCGATTCCTTCAAAAATGGAACGATTGTCGGCTGGATTTTCGCCATTAATGAGTTCTAAATAGTCTATTTCTTCCCCACGACTTCCTGTGCTGCCAAATCCTTGCGATTGATGGCAACTTCTGCTCAAAGCGGCGATTTCTTGGTTTGATTTACCGATGGATTCGTAATAAACGCCTGTTTGTATGGGAATAAAATTCGATTTATCGGCGGCTGCAAATTTTTCTTTGCTTCCGTAAAAAAACCAAGAGGGATTAAAAAACTGACGTTTTACCTGCCAAGGCTTTACATAGTTCAGTTGTTCTGGAAAAACGGTTGGATTATTCGATTGGTTAAAACTTTCGAAACTTAGCATCGCCGAAGCGGTATGATGACCATGAGTTGTTCCTGGAGTTCGATGATCAAAACGATTAATGATAATATCGGGTTGAAATTTTCTAATAGCCCAAATCACATCAGAAAGTACCTTTGTTTTATCCCAAATTTCTAATGTTTCATCTGGATTTTTAGAAAAGCCAAAATCAATGGCACGAGTAAATAATTGTTCACCTCCGTCTATTTTTCTGGCTTCGATCAATTCTTGAGTACGAATAACGCCCAGTAATTCTCTAAGTTGTGGACCAATTAGATTTTGTCCGCCATCGCCACGAGTGAGAGATAAATAGGCTGTTCTAGCTTTGGTTTCATTGGATAAGTAGGAAATTAAACGAGTATTTTCGTCGTCTGGATGAGCTGCAATGAAAAGTACAGAACCTAAGAAATTTAGTTTTTGTATTTGGTTGTAAATCTCAACCGAATTTAGTTTTTTAGGTTGTTGAGCAATACTACTTTGAGATAAAAAAAGGAGTGCTGTAAGAGTTAGAAATAAAGATTTTTGCATTTTTTAGAATGATTATTTAACTGTCATTTTTGTTTTTAGTTAACAATAAGTAAGCCATTTTAGCTAGATTCATCAAAGATTGTTTAAGTAATCATATACTTTGTCTGTAGGTAATCCCATAACATTGGCATACGAACCTTCAATTTTTGAAACACCCACAAAACCAATCCATTCTTGAATTCCGTAGGCACCTGCTTTGTCGAATGGCTGGTAGTTTTGAATATAATAATAAATATCATTACTACTTAATTCATTGAAAGTTACTTTTGTTACTTCATGTAGTAGTTTAGTGTTTGAATTTGTTTTAAAACACACAGAAGTAATAACTTCGTGAGTAGAATTTGATAACGATTTAAGAATTTTGAACGCATCTTCTTCGTCTTTTGGTTTGCCTAATGCTTTGCTGTTGTGCCAAACAATGGTGTCACTTGTGATAAGAATGTCGTTAGGTTGTAAGTCGACTTCAAAAGCCTTGGCTTTTAATTCAGCTAAGAAATTAGTAATTTCTTCTCGTTTCAAGGTTTCGGGAAATATTTCTTTCACTTCTTTTAGTCGTATTTCAAAATCTAGATCTAAATCTTTAAAGAATTGCTGTCGTCTAGGAGATCCGGAAGCAAGAATTAAATTGTATTTTTTTAGTTTGTTTTTGAGCATATTTTGGTTGTTTAAAAGAATATGTTGAGGTAATTTTTTATTGTAATAGTTTGATTTTAAGTGTTTTTGTAAACGAAACCACCTATCATAAATAAACTAGTCAGCATAGCTATCACAAAAAGTAGTTTTGAGTTGTTTTCTCTTTTGAAAATAAAATTACAGCCTAGTATGGTAATAAAAATCAAAATCAAATAAACGGCTGGATAGGTGTAAAAAGCTTCTGCGTAATTTCCTTTTATAATTTCGATAATAGAGCGTTGCAAGCCACACCCTAGACATTCGACGTTGAAAAGAGTTTTGAATAAGCAGGGAAGTAGGTAGTTTTCTAAATCCATTCGTTGCGATTGGTAATAAAAAGAATTGGGTATTATAAATGCTATTTTAAAGTTTCTTACTTTTGGAAAGTAACGGTTAAAAGTATAAAAAAGATTTAGTTTTTGGGTCAATTTTAGAACAAATAAAATCAGTAAATTTTGCAATTATGTTTAGTAAAGGAGATAGAGTTAGTGTTTTAGACGAAGCGATTAATGGTGTTGTGATTTCTGTAAAAAATACTGAAGTTAGCATTGAAACTGAAGACGGATTCTTGATGACTTTTTTTGTCAACGAATTAATTAAAATAAACAATGCCAATGAATTAAATAACGCTATTAGAAGTTTTAATACTCAAAGTATTGCAAAGGAAAAAGAAATTCCAAAGCCTAGAAGTTTTGTTAAAGAACGCAAAAACAAGCCTTATTTTTCGGCTCCAGAATTTGATTTGCATATCGAAAAGTTAGTTCCTAATCATCGAGGCATGTCGAATTATGACATTCTAACATTGCAATCAGAAACAGCAAAACGACATCTTGATTTTGCAATCCGAAATCGTATTCCTAAAATTGTTTTAATTCACGGAGTTGGTGAAGGAATTCTGAAAGCCGAATTAGATTTTTTATTAGGTCGCTACGATAATATTGATTTCCGTGAAGCGAATTATCAAAAATATGGCTTGGGAGCAACAGAGGTTTTTATCAAACAGAATTCGAAGTAATTTAAGTCAGAACTAATTGTAAATTAAATTGGTTATTTTACTGTAAGGTCATAAGAATAGAGTACTTCGTCTCTAACAAATCCCATTTTGTGATATAATCCTTGAGCAATTAGATTGTTTTTGGCGGTGCGTAATCGAATTAAATTAGAACCCAATTCTTTAGCAAGGGAAACAGTTTCTAGAATTAGTTTTTCGCCAATTCCTTTTTTTCTAATAGTTGAATCGACAAATAAGTCATTCAGGATTAAAATTTTATTGAGAGCTAAAGAAGAAAAAGTAATGTAAATCAGCGTAAATCCGATTGCTTTTTCTGGATTTTCTTCGTCAAAAGCCATGAAAACTATAGCTTCATTATTTTCAATTCGTTCTTTTAAATAAGATTTGTGTTTTTCATGATTAGACGGTTTTTTGTAAAAAACAACATATTGGTCAAATAAAGATGTCAATTGTTCTAAGTCTAATAGTGTGGCTCTTCGAATCATGTTTTTGGTTGATTTATGATTTATAAATATATGTAAATTTCATCTACAACGCCAAACAATATTAAAACTTTAAAAATTATTGATAATTCAATTTGAATAATATATTTTTTAAAGATTATTTTTAAATACTACATTTGGAAATTATTTATCAAGTTTTAAGTCATATAATAATATAATGAAAAAACAAATTATACTTTTTATACTATTCTTAATTTGTTCTTTGGGAATTGCACAAGAAACAAAGGAAGTAGTTAAAGATTCGGTAGCAACTGAATCAAAATGGTCGGCGGCTGTAGATGTTGTGTATCCTTATTTGTGGAGAGGAGTAAAATATTACGGGAATAAAGTCGCATTTCAACCGTATATAAATTATGACATTACCGATAAATTGAATTTTGAAATATGGGCAACTACTAATTTTTCTAATGCTGCTGATGCTTACAATGAATTTGATTGGACAATTACCTATCAAGTTTCGCCTGTTTTTTCCATTGATTTGAGTGATTATTATTGGCCAGCTACTTCAAATAATTTGGACTGGTCTAGAGCTAATTATTTTGATTATTCGGAAAATTCGGCGCAAACATTGGATTTGTCATTGCTTTTTGATTTTTCTGAAAAAGGATTTCCTGTGGATTTTACTTGGAGTACTTTTATTGCTGGAAATGATTTTAAGTATGATGAAGAAGGAAATTCAACCACCAGAGCATTTTCAAGTTATGCTGAAATGGGCTATAGTTATTTGCATAAAAAAACAGATTTAACTATTAGACCATTTGTTGGAGCAGTAATAATCAATGGTGGATATTATGGAACTGATGCAAGTGGTAATGCGGGATTTACGTTTTCAAATGTTGGAGTTTCTATTGATAAAGAGATTAAAATCACAGAAAATTATAGCTTGCCTGTTTTTATCCAATATCAAAATAATGATTACGGAATTCAACAATTTGATTCCGAAGGTAATTTAACTAAAACAATACGCAATTTCGTTTCTTGCGGTACTACTTTTAAGGTTTTTTAGAGAGCTCTCTTTTTATTGCTTATGCTCTACAAATACGTGTTTTTCTTCTTCTCCAGTTCCAACTAATCCATATTCTTTTTTAAATCCTACTAGTTTTACTTTTATGTTTTCTTCTTTTGATTTGATTTTTTTGAACTCTTTAATCAAATCCAATACGTCGTGAGCGATATAAACCGTATCCGAAGCATTAATTTCTACTTTTGAGTTTGAAGGAATCGATGCCAAAGTAGATTTGATAGCTGCTTTATTCAAAAATGAAACTTCTTGAGCCAATTCAATATGAATGACATCGCCATCATGATACTCTTCTTTTCTAAATTTATATGCCCTTTGCATATTTCCTTTCAAGATAAAAACAATACTAATGATCATTCCAAGCGCTACACCTTTGAGTAAGTCTGTAAAAACAACAGCTAATAATGTAGCGACAAATGGGATGAATTGGTATTTTCCCTTTTCCCAAAAATGAATGATAGTTTTGGGATTTGCCAATTTATAACCAACCAACAAGAGTACAGCAGCCAAAGTAGCTAAAGGTATTTTATTCAAAATAGTAGGAATAGCGACCACGCTAATCAATAATAAAATTCCGTGAATGATAGCTGACATCTTCGATTTGGCACCTGCATTATTATTAGCAGATGTTCTTACAACCACCGAAGTCATTGGTAAACCACCTAATAAAGCACTTAGTATATTTCCAATTCCTTGTGCTTTTAATTC
>CAMAWK010000039.1 GCA_945861915.1 Flavobacterium psychrophilum
TATCAAATGCGCAATCCAAAAATATAGAAACCATCAATTGGAAAGGAACCAAGAAAATGAATGTTTCATTTATGAATGATTTTATTCAATCGAAAGTAGGAGCCGATTTAGATTCCTTACAATTAAATAACGATGTAGATGCTTTAACACGATTAAACGGAATTTCGAAAGTGAGTTATGAAGTTACCAAAACTATTTCAGAGAAGTATGCTGTAACTTATACTATTGTAGAGGATTTTAGTATTATTCCTACAGTTGCGTTATGGACAACCGATATTACGACTGCCTATAGAATTGGTGTATCCGATTATAATTTCCTGGGTCGCAACAACACCATTGGTGGCTATTATCAGTACAATGGCGTTTCGTCTTTTGGGTTATATTATTCGTCTCCGTTTTTATTCAGTACTCAATTTGGGCTTGAAGCCAATCTGCAAAAACTAGGCAGTATTGAACCCATCTTTTTTGGAGGAAATAAAGCCAATTATAAATACATCAACACATCCGCGGAACTTTTGGGAGTCTATCGAATTAATTATAGGAATTCTATCAAACTGGGAGTTTCTATTTTCAATGAGGATTATGAGTATCAAAATGGCGCCAACAGTCTTGGTGTTGATTTAAAATTAAACGTAAATAAATATTTATTCAAGTCGAATTATTTGTACGATAATTTAAAATACGACTATTATTTAATAAAAGGAGTAAGAAATGCTACTTCTTTTCAGGTTGTAAAATCGTCAAAAACGTTTCAAAATGATTTCCTAATTGGGTGGAATGATTTTTCATATTTCAAAAGAGTGGGATCAAATGGCAATTGGGCAAATCGACTTCGTTTGGGTTTGTCAACCAATGATTTAACTCCGTTTGCACCCTTTTCGGTGGACAATAATCTAAACATTCGCGGTGTCGGAAACATCATTGATCGTGGTACAGGAACTATCGTTTTGAATACTGAATTTAGAAAAACAATCTACGAGAAAAATTGGTTTGTGTTACAGGGAAATGCGTTTGTAGATGCAGGAACTTGGAGACAACCGGGAGGGAATTTTGATGATTTTTTGGATAATAAAAATGCTCGTGTCTATTCAGGAATTGGACTTCGATTTATTCACAAAACAATTTTCAATGCCACCTTTAGAATCGATTATGGATTCGGAATTTCAGAAAACAGCAACAATGGAATTGTATTCGGGATTGGACAGTATTTTTAAAAGTTAGAAGATGGAAGAAAGAAGCTGGATGTTTAGTGTTATACTATTTCATTGTTTCATAGGATCTTTTTTTTGTTTAGCACAATCTAAAATCAACGGATTGAGTTTTGTGGCTTCCGATAAAGAAATTAGCGTATCGCAAATTGAACCTGTATTGGGGGTAAACGCCAATTGGGTGACGTTGATGCCTTTTGCTTTTACGAAAACCGAAGCCGATAGTTCATTAGTTTTCAACAGTAAAAGACAATGGATTAACGAACGAAAAGAAGGAATAGAAAAAACAGTAAAGCTGTTCCGTCAGAAGAAAATAAAAATTATGCTAAAACCCCAAATCTGGATTCCAAAAGGCGGATTTACTGGTAGAATAGCAATGAAATCAGAAAAAGAATGGAACGCATTTGAAGAAAATTATAAAAAGTACATTCTTTTTTATGCCAAAATAGCCCAAGAAAACAACTGCGAATTATTTTGTATCGGCACCGAAATGAATTCCTTTGTAATTGCGAGACCCAACTACTGGCATAATTTAATTACCAATATCAAAAAGACCTACAGTGGGAAAATTACGTATGCCGAAAATTGGGACAGTTTTAAAAATGTTCCTTTTATAAACCAATTGGATTATATTGGTATTGATGTTTATTTTCCGTTAGATCCCGCTAAAACACCTGCAATAAAAGCCATCGAAAAAGCGTGGCAACCCATCAAATTAGAAATATTACAACTTTCAAAAAAATACAATAAAAAAATATTGTTCACAGAATATGGGTATCAAAGTAAAGATTTTGCCGCTTTTGAACCTTGGGATCATTCTAAAATAAGAACTGTAAATTTGAAAGCCCAAGAAAATGCTTTGATTGCGCTTTACAATCAATTTTGGGACAAGCCTTGGATTGCAGGCGGTTTTTTGTGGAAATGGTATGACAATCACTCTCAATCGGGAGGTGTTAGTGACAGCGATTATACGGTTCAAAATAAACCCTCTGAAAAAATTGTAAAAAAACAGTATGCTAAAAAATAAAAAAGGTACAACTTTTTTCAAAGCTACACATAATTATATTAGCCTCAATTGGTATTTCAAAAACGGCACCAACAGATTGGTGTTTGGAATTGGGCAGTATTTTTGACGGTAAGGTTCAGCAATGCTTTTCGCTTGCACCTACTTAAAATTTCAGTTCGATTGTTAATTTTTAAACCACATAAACCCTAGCCCATTTTGGGCGAACTGAACGTAGTTAAACATAGATTTATGATTAATGGTTAAGGATTTAGATGTAAGAAATAATACTATTTTCAAATAGATTGGCTATGTGAAAAGTAAAATGCCTATCCAATTCTTTTAAATACTAGGTAGTTCTATGTTTCTATGTGGTAAAAATAATTACTCAATAACAGTCGAACTCAAGTTAATAATTTATTATATAAACAAAATGGAAAAATTTTATTATTGTTTTTTGGTAGTTCTTGTTTTCAATAAGACTTGTGCTCAAGATAGCACCTATGTAAAAACCTATCCAGATCATGTTCAAATCAAAACTGGACTTTCTTATAACGCTTTGAATTTGACTCTAAACCCAAGATTGAAAGGGGTTACCGATTTTTTTAAGCCTATTTTATACAGACCCAGCGTAAGGAGTGGCATGGGGCTAGACGTTCAGTTCAAAGGAATATCTATAGGATGGAGTTTTGGAATTCCGCAAAATAAACTTTTAAACAAAAGCCAGGCAGAAAGCAAATACAGTGATTTTCAGTTTCATTCCCTCGGAAAAAAAATAGGCTATGATTTTTATCACCAAGATTATCAAGGCTATTTTATAGAAAATCTTCAAAGAAGACTCGATGGAGTTGCTTTAGATTCGAGACCGGACTTAAGGGTTAAAAACATTTCGACTAATGTGTTTTATGTTTTTAATGGCGAGAAGTTTTCATACAGTGCGGCTTTTTCTCAGGATCATAAACAACTAAAAAATGCTGGTTCTATAATAGTTGCTTCATCATTTGGGTATTTTAATGTTCAAGGCGACACGAGTTTTATTCCAGAAGATGCTCAAATTAATTTTAATTCAAAAGCCAATATCAATACTTTGACCATTTATACTTTTGCAGTCATTCCGGGCTATGCATACACATATTTAATAGGAAAAAAAGGTTGGCACCTCAGTGCTAGTGCCTCTGGCTTTATTGGACTTCAGTATAATGATGGCGCATCGACTTTTGCTGACGACACGGTGTATAATTATTTTTTTAAAGGAATAGGTAGAGCTTGTGTAGGTCATCACGGCGATAGTTGGGTGTATGGTGTGGCGGCTATGACAGATATTCAGGGGCTAAACACTAGATATGTACAGTATGGAACCGTCAATTTGGGTATTACTGCTTCTTGTTCTTATAAATTTAAAACCAAGTTTATGCAAGGGAAAAAATCTTTTTTTGGCAAAAAACCTGCAGCAAAGAAAGATTCAAGCCCTTTAGAGCAAAAGCTTAATTAAGCGAATTTGTGCTTAATGATAGTAATAATTAAGCCCTCAATTAATCGTTTTTTTAATTTAATGAAGGACGCAAAATATTTGCCAAAACAACAAACTGCTAATTCACTCCCTCCCAACAACTAATCTTGACAACAATCCCCGCTTGAATCTCTTCTTGTTTTTGAATTTTCATACGCAGTTTGCCTAATTCAAAATTAGCTTTTCGCCAAGTCAATAGTTACCAATCTTTTAGGTTTTCGTTTTCTTGTAGGCCAACGTTTAAATGGTTCAGATAATTTTTGGCAAAATACAAACGCTTGAGCAATCGCTTTTGATTTAGTTTGAGTTTGTTTAAAGCCAAATTAATTTTTTGTTCAAAAACCCAGCAACTCTCGAAAGATTTTTTGTCTTTTGGGTTTCCAGAAGGCTACGAAGGTCGATTTCCCGTTAGGTGTAGAGGTTTTGCAAATCTACCCCTTCATTCTTTGATTGATAAATGATTAGACCTGAAATATAGCCACAATATTTAGACAAAATGATAGTTTTATATTAAACCAAGTGAGCAAAGTCGATTTAGGAACAAGTAGCAAATTGGCTACTTCATGAAGTTAAATTCCTAAATTTTGAAATTCATTCTTTGTCATACTATTTATTTTTAAATTTTAAACCAAATTTAATTTTCGCTGTTGTTATTTGCGTTTTTATTTTTTAGTAAAAAATTTTATACTGCAAAAAAACGATTTAACGACAAAATAATTAGCTGTGTACGAAGTTATAAAAAAGTAGTTTGCAATAGCATTAATTTTCACTAGATTGGATTCGACGAAAGATGTCTGTTTTCTCTAAATTCCTTTGGAGAAACGCCTTGTTTGTTTTTAAAAAAACGGCTAAAAGACTGAATATCTTCAAATCCCAATTCAAAAGCAGTTTCTTTGATACTTTTTTCAGAGTTGATTAAAATGCGTCTTGCTTCCAAGAAAATTCGATCTTGAATGATTTGAAGGGGTGATTTATGAATATGTTGAGCGAATAAATTGGTCAACGATTTGGCAGGTTTGTTCATTAAATCGGCATATTCTGCCACCGTATGATTGGTTTTATAATGCACTTCTACCAAGAAACTGAAATTACGAATCACGTCTAATTTTGTTTCTTCATGACTTATGATTTGGTTTTCGTACTTAAAAATTCGGGTCGAAAGAATAAGAAACCGTTTCAATAACATTTGGAGCATTTCGAGTTGCAACTGATCTTTACTTTCTAATTCTGCTTTGAAAACATTCCAAAGAATCTCCATTTTTTTTCTGTTGGAATCATCCAAATTAAAAATTGGCACTTGTGAAGCACCAAAAAACAAGACTCCTTTACAACCTATTTCGCTATCGTGATTGTCGATGCAGTAAAAATTTCGGTTAAACCGAATGCATTGCACTTCGTCAACTTCGCTACTATCTACTTTGTGCATTTCTGTTAAAAAAACCATTTGATTGGGTTTTAAAACATATTTTACACTATCAATCACTAGAATATTTGAAGTGTTTTCACTCCAAAAAACAGAAAATGAATCGGAATTGTTTTTAAAAACCGATTCATCTGTATTGCTTTTTAAATTCAATAATTGAAAATATTCGCCAGAAGATCCAATAAATTCCATAGTTGCAATTAATTTTTTCTCAAATGTAGGATTTAAAGATACTTGTAATCTTAAAAAAATGCTAAAAAACTACAAATATTTTTGAATGGTTTTTGGTTCTATCGAATGATGTGAATCTCTAAAAACCACTTCTCTATTTTTTAAAACGATTATTTGCGGCGACTGATGAATAACATTCAAATGCGAGGCGATATAATTTGAAACCGAGCGGTAGTTGAGTAAATCCAAATAGTTAAAATCGGCAGTTTCGGTCAATAAATCCGAGCCGTTTGTCAGTCTTTCTTTTGCAAAAGCACTAATACCACAAGTCATGCTATCTTTAAAAATAATTTGTGGTTTGTGTTCAGATGCGTCTAAAATTGCATTTACATCTTCGTCTGATGTGATGTTTTTCCAGTTTTTCATTGTTTTATTGTATATTTTTTTGATAATAATAAACTAATTCTTCTTGTGTTGCTCCCAAAGCGTGTTTTATATGAATCATTATAAAATGATATTGCAATCGCCAAACTCCATTTTTCAAATACTTTCTTGCCGATGTTGTAACTGATTCTTGAATGACCGCAAAGTTAGAGTTTTTATACAATCGTTGAATGAATTCGTTGTCTTCGTAAATGGTCAAACGCTCATCAAAACCACCTAATTTTGTAAATAAATTTCGTTCTACAAACAACGATTGATCGCCACCTCGACAGGAAATATGATTGAATTGGGTAAACCATTGCGACACTTTTAGGACGATATGGTTAGTGTCAAACTTCATTTTAAAACAACCCGACAAATTGCCTTCTTGCACCTGATTTACAATCGCTGCATCAAAATTTGGAGGTGGAAAAGTATCGCAATGCAAAAAATAAAAAATATCCGAACTATCATTTTTAGCAGCAAAATTCATTTGAATGGCTCTTCCACTTGGCGAATGAACCACTTTTATTTTTGAATATTTATTTAGAATTTCAACTGTGGCATCTAGGCTTCCTCCATCGACAACAATTAATTCGTTGGTAAACTTTGGGTTGATTGTTTCAAGCAAATAATCTAACAATTTTGCAATCGTTTTTTCTTCGTTTAAAACTGGAATTATAACGGAAATAGTCATTCTATTTGTTCAAATTCCAATTATACTCCAGATATTTTACTTTTGCCTTTTTATCAATTTTTATATTCGAATAGCTATTGATAAAATCGATTACGGATGCTTTTTTGATTTTAAAATCGCCACTAAACCAATTGAAAATTTGAGAAATTTTGATTTCATTTTTGGTAATCGAATTTTTCGATTTATCGTTTATAAAAGATTTGGTCACTTTCTCCAATTGCTTGTCTAAAATCTCTGGAAAATAGGCTTCATTTAACAAATTCGGACACGAAAAAGAGGCGCAATTGATAGCAAAATGAATGCGAGGTTCGTTTAGTTTTCGAAGGATTTTATGCTCCACGTCGCCTAATGAAATTTTGTTTTTGCCTGAACCAACAATCTTTTTATCCCAAGCATTGTCTATGTCTTTGATGCTTTTGGTTGGATAATGATTGATAATTAATTGTAAGGTATACACATTATACGTATTTATCCAAAAAGCTAATTCCTCGTTTTTCGTCCATTTCTTGGTAATTGGTTGCTTTTCAAATTGTTTAATAATCAATTCTAATTCTGATTTGTTGGCGAATATTTTATCATAATTTACATTTCCTTTTTCAGACACATATTTCACTAAAAACTGATTGTAGTTTTTATAATCAAAATTTTGAGCCAAACTGGTTAAGCTTATGAGCAGTAAAAAAAGGATTTTTTTCATTTTTAGAATTTTAATGGATAAGTCTCTTGATGCAAAAAATCCTTTGGAAACTGTTCCTCATTAGCAAATCCGAGTTCAATATCTCGACCATCACTAGGGATATAATTGGTTTTAAAAATATAATCCCAAATTGATAATGATAAAGCAAAATTGCTCCCATACCGATTGGGCATTTCCTTTGCATGGTGCCAAATGTGCATTTTTGGATTGTTAAAAATGTATTTTAAAATTCCGTAATCCCACCCCAAATTGGCGTGGTTCAAATGACCAATCGTGATGGCAAAAAAGTGAACGATAAAAACGTCTTCAACACTAAATCCGCCAACGAGTGCCATAGGTATATAGAGCATCGATTTATAAATCACTGGTTCCATCCAATGATACCGCAAATGGGCAGCAAAACCCATTTGTTTGACGGAATGATGTACTTTGTGAAAATTCCAAAAAAACGGTACTCGATGCAACATTCTGTGCGTAATCCATTGCATAAAATCGGAAACCAGAAAGAAAATCAATAACGAAATTATTTTTGGAAATTCTGATAAATTAACTAGTTGAATTGATTGTAATTCTAAGTTAAAAACGCTTAATAAATCTTTGAAAACCTGTTCCGTAACATTTGATAAGGCAATCAAAACTATCAGATTGAGCAGAAAAAAATTGAAGAACATATAAAAAATGTCCAACCAAAAATCTTTTCTAAAAATAGGTTGATTTTTTCGCCAAGGAAATAGAATTTCTAACAAAAAAACCAACAAAGAAATAGCAATTAACCCATAAAAATAGTTTTCGATATGCACCGAAACGAGTTCGTTTTTCAGATAATTAAAATAATCTGAATAGGAATTGAGTACTATTTCTTTATAATTATTCATTTATAATTTTGCGTAAACTCCGAAATTAATTGAGGGTGCTAATGGTGCATTATCAATTCCCATGGCTCCCAAAACTGAAGCATTTGCTCCAAATTTATCTTTAGTAAATTCGTAATTTGCTTTTAGACCAATAGTATTATAGGTTTGTCTGTCGAGATAAGAAGACCATTGTTTATTATCATTTTCAAAAGCATTTTCTTTTGAAACAATATTTCGAGTGTCTAAAAACAACATAATGTGTCCTTTCGGAATAATTTTGTAACCCACTTCGGCAGTAAATTTAAAATAATCGGAATAGGCATTATCCATATAACCATAGCCAATATTCCCAAAATAATACCATTTTCCTTTACTCGAACCCGCAGTCAAATATGACACAATTGTCGAAGCATTAAAACCCGTACTCAATCCCGATTCAGAATCAAATGTGGCTGTTTTGGGCGAATAGTGAATTCCTGAACTAATTTTCCAAGCTTTGTCATACAATTTGTATTTAAAACCTAAAGTGATATTTCCAATTCCTGAAAAACTTTTTGAAATATTTGGTGTAGTTGATTCGAATCCAACCGATTTGTAAGGCAAAACGAGTTGGGCTTCGAGTTTGTTTGTAATACCATATTCGCTATACACTTGCAATGTTACATCCGAAAAATCGGCATTCAATTCAACTTTCTTTCCATCTTGCTGGGCTTGATTGTAAAAAATACCCGAAAAGCCCACTTGCACATACGCTTTTCCTTTATCCTTTGTCCACGGACTTTGCGCTTGTGAAGTTTGAATTAGCAACACAAATAAACTGAATACTGTAATTGAATTTCTCATAATATTAATTTTTAAGTTTGTTTTATTTTAACAACAGCCGCCACCGTTGTAATGAAAAGTACTTTCGCTAATAAATAGATCGTTTCGATTTAAATTGGCTAAGGCTTCAGCCGTTTTATCACACACAGCCAAAGGTTGATTTTTTAATAAAAAGTGTCCTTTTTTGTCATCAAAAGAATCATCTGAACCAAAATAAATAGCTGCTTTTCCGGTAAAAACACAAGGACCATCGGCTGGCATTGGATCTTTGATAGCGCAAACTTCGATACTTTCAATATAAATTAATTCGTCCGTTGGATAATTTAAAGGATCTAAAATTCTGTAAGGACGACGACCCCGAATTTCGATCGTTCCAAAACCTACATCGGTCAATGCTTTAATATAATCAGCAATTGGAATACTGCCGCTCAAGCACATCGCTCGTAAATGATCATCGTTACGCAAGGTTTCATTCATGGGTTGTTCGCAAGTGGGATCACTCATGACCAATCGTCCGTGGGGTTTTAGAACACGATACATTTCCTGTAAAGCTTTTTTTAAATCTTCGGTTTTAAAAATATTAAACAAACAGTTTTGAGCAGCTACATCAATGCTCTCATTTTCAATAGGAAGGTTTAAGGCATCGCCTTTTTTGAGTTCTATAAATTCGCTTTTAAACCAATCATTTTGTTGTTCGGCCTCGACGAAATTTTTACGAGAAGCGTCCAACATTTCATCCACCACATCTACACCAATGACACCTCCTTTTTGACGGGAAAAATAGGCAAACTGCAATAACTCCATGCCACCTCCTACTCCAACATACAACACTTTTGGGTTATTGATTAAATCTTGAGCCGAAATGGTACTGCCACAACCATAATTCATTTCTTGCATACGCATCGGAATTTCTAGTCCAGGAAATTTCCAAATAGGAGTTGTGGTACAGCAAAGTCCAACGTCTGGTGTTAATGCTGCGTTTTTGTATAAATCATTGGTAGCATTTAAATAGCTCATAGAAATAAGCCCCCTAACCCCCAAAGGGGCAATCGTTGAGGGAATTTTAAATTAATATTTGTTTAAAGCACCTCTAATTCCCCCTTTGGGGGCTAGGGGGCTAATCAATTCTCTAAATATCGAAATCATTTTCGGTTCTGCTTTCGCAGCCAAATCCATAATTTCAGGAATATTAACTGGTTTTAAGTCATCAGGATTGCATTCGTCCGTTAAAACTGAAATAGCCAAAACTGGCAATTTTAAATGATTTGCCACTATAACTTCTGGAACGGTGCTCATCCCAACTGCATCGGCACCTAGAATTTTTAACATTCTGTATTCGGCTTTGGTTTCGAGTTGTGGTCCAACCACCGCTGCATAAACACCTTTGTGTAAAATTATATTTTGGGATTGGGCAATGGCTATTGCTTGATTTCGTAAATCTAAATCATAAGGTTCGCTCATATCTACAAAACGTTCCCCAAAATCGGAAACATTTGCGAAGGCAAGTGGAGAACTTCCTTGTAAATTAATATGATCTTCGATAAGGAATAATTCTCCTTTTTTGAAATTTAGATTAATACCTCCAGCGGCATTTGAAATTAATAACTTTTGAATACCCAACGCTTTCAAAATTCGAATTGGAAACGTGATTTCTTGCAACGAATAGCCTTCGTATAAATGAAAGCGACCTTGCATAACAATTACTTTCTTACCTTCGAAGCTACCAAAAAGCAATTTTCCTGAATGAAACTCGACCGTTGAAACAGGGAAATTAGGAATGTCGCTATAATTTATTTCTTGTTCAATTTGAATATGATTGACTAATTGTCCTAATCCTGTACCGAGAACAATACCTATTTCTGGATTTAAAAAACCGTTAGATTTCAAAAAATCGACTGTTTGTTGGATTTTATTAGTCATGTAACTATTTTATTTTTTGCTGTAAAAGTAGGTTATTCAAATAAAAATCGGAGGCAATTAAATCTTCAAAAGTGTCAATATCGTTTAGCGTTTCAATCAATGAATATTGGATGTTATTTTTTTCTAATTCCTTTAAAGTTGTGGACAATAAATTGGGCTGGCTCCACGGTTTATCTTTAAAAACGGATGTCAATAAATGATTCATTCCCAGTAAATAATAGCCGCCATCTTCGGCTGGACCAAAAACAATGTTGTTCTTTTCTAATTCGCTAAACCCTTTTAAAATAATTTCTTTTGAAATATCGGGTAAATCCGAACCTATCAAAACAATACTTTCGTACCCTTCATTAAAACCGTCAATAAAAGCATTTCGCATTCTAGCTCCTAAATCCACTCCGAATTGCACTTTTTTAATAGAACCTAACCATTTTGAATGGACTAAAGCATCCGAAAAGTAAATGATTTTATCCATTTCGCAGGTTTCAGTTGCTTGTTCGGTAATGGCAACTAATTCTTTATAGACTTCAAAAGCGGCTTCATTTCCAATAGTTTTAGCCAATCGGGTTTTTACTTTTCCCAATTTGATGTTTTTAACAAAAACTATGAGCAACTGCTTTTTCATATTTAGCTATTTATTGTTTTCTATCGGTCATATGTAATTCGCATATTTTCATCTGCTTTTTCGAAAAATTTTAGGACATGCTCATTTCATATCTTAAACTACTGAACCTTGACAACTACTTCCTGCTCCAGCGGTACATCCGTAACAATGTTGCGAAATAACAATGTTACGATTGTTTAGCATATTTTCATTGAACTGTGAAATATGATTCTCTGAATTAGCCACTTTTAAACCCAACATTTGATTAAAATCGCAATCGTATAAATAGCCATCCCAACTAACCGAAATGGTATTTTTGCACATCACATTCTCCACCGCTTTTGGATTGTAAGCGTCCACCAAAGCATGCATATAGTCTTCATAATTATCTGAATTGATTAGATAATCTAAAAATCGAGAAATAGGCAAATTGGTAATAGCAAAAAGCGAATTAAACTCAACATCAAAATCTTCTTTTAATGCTTTTTTAAAATCATTTTCCAACCCTTTTTGGTCAGCTGGCAAAAAAGCACCCGAAGGATTGTAAACCAAATCGAGTTTTAAGGAACTATTTTTTAGTCCATACCCCATTTCATTCAGCATTTGCAACGCAAGAATCGATTTATCAAAAACACCATTACCCCGCTGCTTGTCGGTTTTTTCTCTTTTGTAATATGGCAATGAAGATATAATATGAATATTATGTTTAGCAAAAAAATCAGGTAAATCATGGAACTTTTTGTTGGCTAGAATAATCGTTAGATTCGAACGAACAATGAAATCCTTCAACCCAATTTTGGAAGCTTCCTCCACAAACCAACGGAAATGAGGATTCATTTCGGGTGCGCCACCTGTTAAATCCAACGTATCGACTTGGGTAGTTTTTAACACCTCCAAAATCTGAAGCATCGTTTCTTTGGTCATAATCTCTTTGCGATCTGGCCCAGCATCTACATGACAATGGGCACAAACTTGATTGCACATATACCCCACATTTATTTGCAAAATTTCAATTTTGCTAGGTCGCATTGGAAACTGATTCGATTGCTTTATTTTTTCGGCAAAAGTGGGTAAAATACCCGTCTTAAAAATTCCGTTAGAGAGAATTTCAAGTTGTCTTTCTGTTTTAGAAAGCGGATTTTGAGAAGCTGAGAGAGATTGTAACATAGTTTAATTAAGCAAATCAAATTTCAAAAATTTAATTCGGGTTTACTAATCAATTTTTCCTAAATAGTTATCAATTTTCAGATAATTACATCGAAAGTTTATCATATTTATTCATCATTTGAACACTGTGAACCAGCGTTGCGCCACCACGAATAGCGGCTGCTACATGAACTGCCTCCATCATTTCTTCTTTCGATATGCCTCGCTGTAAACCATCGCCAGTATAGGCATCGATACAATACGGACATTGAACCGTGTGAGAAACCGCCAAGGCGATCAATGATTTTTCACGGGCTGTTAAACTTCCTTCTTGAAAAACTTGACCATAATATTCGAAAAATTTAGCTCCTAATTCTGCATTCCAATCGCCTATTTTTCCGAACTTTTTTAAATCGGCTGGGTCGTAATATGTTTTTTCCATTTTAATATGTTTTAGTTCCTTTTTGTAAATACTTGCTCCAATCTTTAGAAAATCCGTGTACTTTTTGGGTTAGATTTTGATTATTGTCAAAGACTTCTTCGTTATTATTTTTCCATCCAAAAATACCTCCGTACAAATTAAAGACATTTTTATATCCTGCTTTTTTTAGTTTAGTTCCAATAATTTCACTTCGTATTCCAACAGAACAATATACGATAATCGTATCCGATAAGTCTCGATAGTTTTCTTTTACTTTTTGCAAATTAAATTGAATATAACCTACGCAAGTTGCATTTTTCAAATGACTTACACCAAACTCTTTTTGCTCTCTGGTGTCTAGAACAATTGGGTTTTTAATTTTTTTAAATTCATTAATTGTCACATACGGAATGGTCTTTTTGTTGTGTTGCAACAGCAAACTATCTATGGGGTTTTGGGCAAAAATGGTACATGATAAAAGTAAAAAAAGAAACTTCATATAAGTGAATTTTAACTTCATTTTTAATAACCCCAACTCATAAAGCATTAAATGGATTTTATGATTCGAAAGCAAAATACAAATCTATGAAGATAAAAACAGCAAAATTGTCGTTTAACCGACAATTAACATTTATTGTAATTTTATTGAGATAATTTTATCTCTTTAGTGATAAGATTCAATGGA
>CAMAWK010000040.1 GCA_945861915.1 Flavobacterium psychrophilum
TTAGATGTTCGAAATCAATGTTCGGGTTTTGTGTATGCGATTTCAGTAGCAGATCAATATATTAAAACAGGAATGTATAAAAACATTTTGGTAATAGGTTCTGAAGTTCACTCTACAGGATTGGATATGACGGATCGTGGAAGAGGGGTTTCAGTAATTTTTGGTGATGGAGCCGGAGCTGCCGTGCTGAGCAGAGAAAAAGATTTGTCAAAAGGAATTTTATCTACCCATTTACATTCAGAAGGACAACATGCCGAAGAATTAGTTTTGAAAGCGCCTGGAATGGGAGGGAGATGGGTTACTGATATTATGAATGATAAAGATCCTGAAGACGATAGTTATTTTCCTTATATGAATGGTCAGTTTGTTTT
Source organism: Flavobacterium psychrophilum (assembly GCA_945861915.1). GTDB lineage: Bacteria > Bacteroidota > Bacteroidia > Flavobacteriales > Flavobacteriaceae > Flavobacterium > Flavobacterium psychrophilum_E. The sequence goes on from CAMAWK010000040.1 coordinate 372, forward strand.
TAAAAATGCTGTTGCTCGTTTTGCGGAAGTTATCAACGAAGGATTAGAAGCAAATAATTTGCAAGTTTCAGATATTGATATGCTCATTCCGCATCAAGCTAATTTAAGAATATCGCAATACATCCAAAAGAAATTTCAATTAGCCGACGAGCAAGTTTTTAGTAATATTCAAAAATATGGCAATACTACAGCCGCATCCATTCCTATTGCGTTAACCGAGGCTTGGGAACAAGGAAAAATTAAATCAGGTGATACCGTTGTTTTAGCAGCTTTCGGAAGCGGTTTTACTTGGGGAAGTGTTATTATTAAATGGTAAAAAAACAGACAATAATGGTTTATTGTCTGTTTTTTTTAATATTTATCTGATAAGAGAAAAGTGCGATTTATATACTTTTGGGGCATTTTTTTCTATATATGATATAGAAAACCAATAATCATCAGAAGGTAAAGGCTTGCCCATATAGTTTCCGTCCCAAGTTTCATTTATAGTTAACATTTCTTTTAGTAATTTTCCATATCGATCAAAAATGTATATCTTGAAATTTGATAATTCTTCAAATTCGGTTACTGTCCAAGTATCATTGTAACCATCTTGATTGGGTGTGAAAAATTTTGGAAAATAAGGGAAATTAACTTCAATGGTAATCGTTCTTGAGTTGCCACAAATATTACCATCGCTAATTGTTATTTCATGAGTTCCTGTACTTAAATTTTTGAAAACATTACTCGTTTGTGGAGCGCCACCATCTAATGAGTAGGTGAAATTATCAGTGTATCCTTGATAAGGTGTTGCGTTTATAACTACACTTTGCTCATTTGAAAACCATTCACTAGCAATATAAGTTACTTCTTTAGGACGAGAAGAGTATTTTAAAGTAAAAGGATATTTTTCTGAGACACAACCATCGGTTGTACTTATATCTTTTACTTCAAATGTGTAGTTTCCAATGCTATTTGAAGAGAAATCAGGATTGATACTGAGTAAAGTCCCGTCTTCTTTTTTCCACTCAAACGAATAGTTAGTAGGATCATAACCAGAATAAATTTCAGCATTAGTTACAATACTAGTTTCAGAGTCAACACAAATAGTTGGAATTATTAATTCCGGTTTTGGTTTTGGTATTATTGTAATTTCAAATGGTTTTTCATCATAACATTTCACAGTTTCACTAGATCCAATTTCTCCATAGGCATAAATGGTAGTAGTTTGTGAAATAATATCATTTGGAAATAATTCTTTATTAGTCGGACTTGGACCTCCTGCTTTCTTGAAATATCTCTTCGCTGGTGCGATAGGTTTAGGAAGACTATAAGAATCACATACTTTTACTGGGCTAATTGGGTCAACTACTATATTATAAATCGTAATCGAAAAAGATTTTTCGTCAAAGCAACTTACTCTATTATTGTTTTCGGCATACACATATAATTTTGTTGAAGCTGTAATAGTTTCATAAGGGAAAGATAATTTTTTACCAGTTCCGTAAGGCCCATTCGGTTCAGTATAATAATCACCAATTCCTACTATATTTGGTAGATTATAAGAAGTACAAGCAAACTGATCAGGAATTGGATTTACTAATGTAATTGATACAGTAATACTATATTCTGAAAAACAAGAAACAGATGGTATTTCAGGAGCATAAGCATATATTGTTTTTGTAGACTTTATTTCAAAACCTGGAGGCAAAACTGGATTTGTAGATGATGGTCCACCAGGAAACTCATAGTATTCACCATTTTTTAAATCATCAAGAATATAACTTTTTCCGCAGCTTAAAACTTCAACAGGTTTGGCGTCAAGTAAAGTTGATGGTTTAATTGTTACTTGAAACCCTTTTTTTGTGTTGCATGTATTGCTCGTAAGTTTGTCAAAAAAATATATTTTTTGAGATTTTGTTATTGGAGTTCCTACAGGATAATTAATTCCAGTTCCTGAAGGTCCAGAGAAGTATTCTCCCTGAATTGAAACTTCGGGTAAATAGTAAATGTTACATTCAGTAATGTTTGGCATTTCTGGTAAAGTATCTTTGATGATAGTAACAGTAAAATTTGTTTTATCAGTACAGCTTTGTCCTTTTATATAAAACCATATTTGTGTGTTTTCTTCAAATATAGTACCTGCTTCGATTATTGAGCCTCCTCCATCGGGTGCAGTTCTAAATTCACCAATACTAAAATCAGGTATTTTATAACTCGAACAAACTTCGACATCTACAATATTTGGCATAAAATCTAGTCCAATATGAACAGTAAAGGTTTCTTCAGATCTACAATTAAAGGCACCAACAGTAGTTTTTTCTTTAAAAACATGTATTTTTGTTGTACTTGTTATTATTGTTCCTGGTGGAAGAATAGGTAGTTGTCGCTTAGGACCTGAATAATAAATACCGCCGTTTGTATCTGCGGGAAGTACATAAGAACTACAATCAAATTTATCTTCATATTTAGGAAGTTTATCCCAAGTTATTATTGTTATATCAAATGATTTTTCTTTGATACAAACAGGTGTTTGAGTTAAGTCTTCATACCAAACATAAATGGTGTTTAGACCAATCGTTTTTATCATATTACCTGGAAACAGTTCCACATTTCCTGGAGTATGGGTTCCGCCACTTAGTTTAAAGTATCTTCCGTATGGTAACTCAGAAAGAGTATATTCGGTACAGTAAGTTCCAGAAGGAGGAACTGTTTCGTCTAATCTTATAATAGTTACTCTAAAACTATCCTGATTAGGACATCCGTTAGCAAAGACGTAGGTGTATAAAACAGAAGTTTTTGTAATGATATCTCCTGCAAACATTTGTATTCCTTCTCCATTAGGTTTTGTCCAATATTGAGCACCTGGAGCTTCTAAGTTAGGTAAAACAAAAAAGTCGCACACAAATACATTCTCTATTTCATCTACTTCAGGAATCGGTTTTACTATTAATTCTAAACTTGTAGTAACAAAACAATCAGGATTTAAGCTATTTTCTAATCTAGCCCAAATTGTTTTTGTTTGAGAGATGTAACTACCTGAACTATTAGAAATAGATTTTGTGTTTGAATTTGCATCAGATTGACTTTTGTAAAAAGTTATTTTATAAATATCTGGCGATAGATTACCAAGCAGTATAGCTTTTTGATCTGTTAAATTAAAATTTGCTCTAATTGGACTTTCGCTAAATGATCGGGCACAAAGGGTTTCTGGTCCCGGAATAGCTTGGAATTTTAAATCACTGGTTATTAATTTAAAACTACGTATTTCATAACAGTGATTTGTTGCGCTTTTAATTCTTGCATAGACTATTTTTCCATCTTCTATTTTTGAAATTGAATAAATAGTAGAAAGTGGTTCCGAATTTAATTCTGCATTTGATTTTGTCAAATGATAACTTATTTCTGTTCCTGAATCTAAATTAGTTGCTGCTTTTATTATGTTTGTTTGCTTGCTAAAATCAAATTTTGTAATGTCATTTAAAATATCACAACTAAATAAATCAGGAATAACTGCCATAACATTTACTGTTGGATATATTTCGACTAATATACTATCGGTAATTCCTTTGCAGGATGGTTCAGAATAAATCACACTATAAGTATGTATTCCCGAAGTTAAATTTGGGTCAACAAGATTCAAATTTAATTCAGTTCCTGTTTGCTCTGGAGAAAATGAAACTCCATCTTTTTGCCATATAATAGTGGTTTCCGGTTTTAGCCCTGAAGCAGATAAAATTGGCAATGTTTCACTAGGACAAAGAGCTCTATTATTTTCGGCTGTATAATCCAATCCTAAAATATTTTGACCGATATTAAAACTATCCCCTTCTATAAATATAGCAGAATCATATTCGGTGTTGTTTCCACCATCAGCAATAACTATTTTTATTCTGTAGGTGTGATTTATATCCAATCCTTTTGCCGAGGCTACCATTCTAACGGTTTGTCCATTAAAATTGATGGCAGGACCAAATCCATCGCTATTAAACGAACCAAAATAAGCTAAATTCGCTGAAGGACATCCAGAATTATAGGCGCCATCTCTAATGGTTTCAACTGATATTGGAAAATTTGTATTAGGAACTACAGCTAAGTTATTACTTGGTTCTCCACTAGTTACATCTTGTAATAAAAAGGCAAAGGCATCAGAAAAATTACATTGTGCTGTTCCATATTCCTCTGAAGCAAATAAGAATGAAAAATCAAAATTGGAAGATTTTGGGTTAAAATCAAATTCAATATAACTTGCATTGATTGATTTCATTTGTATACCTGACTGAGAAAGTAGATTGTTTTCTAAATCTGAATCTCCTGACCAAGCCGAATTTCCGTCTTTTAATATAGTACTGTTTGGTCCAGGAACTTTATTTATATCTCCAGTTGTTAAAACAACTCCTCTTTTAAAAGGGAAGTTTGGATTTGTATTTTCAAAATATCCTATTCCATTTGATGAACCAAAATCTGTTCCTGTTTTTGAATTAAAATTTTTACCAAAAACACATGGAGAATTTATAAGAACATCATTAATTAATTGTTCAGTTGTATACGATGTTGAGTTCACGATGATACCTTGTGAAAAACAGCATAAATTTGTAAAAATAAAAAGTAATAGTAGGACTCTTTTCATTATTTTGTAAATTTTATTACAGGGCTAAAATAGAACAAAATAACGTCTAAATACAAATATAATCGATAAAATACACAAAATATATTTTAAAATAAGTTTATACTTATAAAATATTAAATATATTTTTATTTTTTATTTGTGTAAAATGAAATGCAAATTTGAAGAGTTCAAATTTTTTTAAAACTCAAAAAATACTTGGTATTGAAAACAATAAATTTTGATTTAATTTGAGAAGTTTAAGAAAATTGAAAAAGTTGAAGTTGTCTGTCCATTAAAAACGAAAAAACCTCAAATGAAATCCATCTGAGGTTTTGAGAAATTGGGTATAAATATATTTTACATCGGACCGCCGCTACCTTGAACTTCGTTAGCATCTCTTTCCTTTCGTTGAATGGCTTTGTTTTTGCCACTTCCAAAACGATAATTAAATCCTATGTAAGCTGTTTGACTTTCCCAATTAAATTGTCCAGCTCTTTGTATGGGTTTATCACCATCAAAGGCAAAATTGAAAGAATTGAAAATATCACTAAATCTAAAGGTAAGGGTTCCGTTGCCTTTCATAATACTTTGGCTAGCACCCATATCTACTCTCCACATCGGTTCTCTAATAAATTGCAATCTTAAATCGCGTCCGCGATACATGCTTGATAACTGAAAACGCAAGTTTTTGTTTACTTTGATTGTGTTGCTAATTCGAGCATTAAATACAGTTACATCTATCGACAAAGCTTCATCGTCAATCACACCATTTGTCTTTTTAGAATACACATCACAACTCAAATTGGAACTCAGCCATTTGGTGAATTGTAGGTTTCCTGAAACTTCAAAACCGTAGCCATTATTGTCTATTAAATTTTCATACGATAAAATTAATTTTTCAGAATTGGTAGGGCTTTGAAATAATACTCTAGTTATTTCTTCGTAAATTCTTCTATAAAAAACACCCGTTGTAATAGAACCTATTTTTGTTTTTCGGGTATAATTTAACTCAAATGAATTGGTAAATTGAGGCACTAAATTTGGATTCCCTTCAGAATCTATTTGGGGCGTACTCCATTCTCTAATAGGGTTTAATTGATCTAAACTAGGTCTGTCTACTCGTCTAGAAACACTTACATTAAAGGAATTTTTGTCGCTTGGTGCATAGTTTATAAAAGCAGAAGGATAAATGGTAAAGAAATCATCTTTAATAATAGCATTCTGTTCTATTGGTATAATTTCATCAATTTCTTCTACTTTTTTTGAAGTAGCTTCGGCATCAAATTTTTCAAATCGAGTACCTGCCTGAAAACTCCATTTTCCTAGTTGTTTGCTAAAGGTAGCATAAGCAGAATAAATGCTTCTGTCGTAATTAAAATTGGAAAAATCAGTTGCGTTAGGAAAATTTGTATTAGTTACTAAAAAATTATTTTTTGTGTTTTCGATTCTGCTTTCTAATCCCAATTCCATTTTTAGCGTTTGGGATATCGGATTTACATAATCCAAATTGATGAGCGTATTGTTTCTTGTATCTGCAATATCATTTTCAATAGTTGAATTAAAATTGGCGTCCTCTTGATTATTATCATTACTAAAATTGATTTCTAGCTCTAAATTATGTCCTTCTTTTTTGAAGTTGGTTTTGTAATCAAAATTATAAGTCTGATTGTAATTACCGTTTTTGTTATCAAATAATTGAATTATGTCCGATTTGGTTGGGTCTAAAAAATCAACAGTTGTTTTTGAAACGCCTTTGCCATTAAAAATATTCTGATTGGTGTAGAATGAAACCGTGTTTTTATCATTCAAATAGTAATCAAAACCAATTTTTGCCAAATGAGACGTATTGGTATCCGAAAATCTAAAAATTTGCTCATCTTGCTTTTTAGGTTCAGTTGTGTTTACAAAACCTCGATTGGATTGCCTACCTGTATTCAATCCATAATTTCCATAAAAATTGAATTTCCCTGAACGGTAATTCATGTCAAACGAAGAATTTAATTTGGGCGTAATTCCAAAAGTAACGCCATTGGTCACACTTCCGTTGAAACCAATTTTTGTATTTTTATTCAAAACGATATTAATCATCCCGCTCATTCCCTCAGGATTGTATTTTGCCGATGGATTGGTAATCAATTCTATTTGTTTAATCGATGCCGACGGAATTTGTTGTAAAAGTTGCGAGGCTTCAACCGTACTTGGTTTTCCATCAATCAAGATTCTAACATTCGAATTGCCTCTTAAACTTATTTCGTTGGTTTGCGGATCGACACTTACGGATGGAATATTGTTTAGAATTTCGCCAGCAGTTGCACCAGCCGAAAGTAAATCTTTCCCAACATTAATTATTTTCCGATCGATTTTTTGTTCCATGATTGATTTTTCTTTAACCACTTCAACAGCTTCTAATTCAATAGCATTTTCTTCGAGAGGTATTAATTTTAAATCAACATTTTTAGTAGCATTCGATAAATTGACAGATTTGGTTACCGAATTAAAGCCTATAAATTGAATTTCAACAACATAATTTTTTAATTCTAGATTTTTTATCACAAAAAAACCTTTGCCGGAAGTTACAGTTCCATTGACTAATTTATTTTCGTTTTTTACTACAATATTTACATACGATAAAGGTTCGTTTGTTTTTTTGTCGATTACTTTTCCCTGAATCGAGCCTGTAACAAGCGGAGTTGTTGCGTTTTGAGCTTTGGATACTATTGAAATTCCAAGTAGAAAAAGGAGTGTAAAAAAATTTTTCATAGTTGTAGTTTGAGAGGATATTTTGTTTTTGAAATAAATAATAAGAACTAGACTATTTGAATGATAAAATGTTACAAAATAATCCAAAAAATTTGAACACAAAGATACTTATTTACAAATGGAACGGAAGCGTATTATATTTTAAAATTACTTCAATATCACTATATTTGCAGCCTTAAAAAACACAAAATGACCCTAACACAGCTTCTTAAACCCAGTATCGAAAAAGCTATTCAAACTTTATTTAATGTCGACGTTGAAACTATTGAATTTCAATCGACTCGCAAGGAATTTGAAGGCGATATTACGATGGTTATTTTTCCTTTATTGAAGCTAGTAAAAAGTAATCCTGTAGAATTAGGAAATAAAATTGGAACTTATTTAGTCGAAAATGTCTCTGAAGTAAGCCGATTTAATGTGGTTTCGGGATTTTTGAATATAGTAATTTCAGATTCCTTTTATTTGAATTTTTTCAATGGAATTAAAGATGTCGAAAAATTTGGCTTTGTGCTGCCTGAACCAAATCAGAAAGCGATTATGGTCGAATACTCATCACCAAACACTAATAAACCATTGCATTTGGGGCATGTTCGAAATAATCTTTTGGGCTATTCAGTTGCAGAAATCATCAAAGCTTCGGGCAAAAAAGTGTACAAAACTCAAATTATCAACGACAGAGGAATTCATATTTGTAAGTCGATGTTGGCTTGGCAAAAATTTGGAAACGGTGAAACGCCAGAATCAGCGGGTTTAAAAGGCGATAAATTGGTAGGTAATTATTATGTTGCTTTTGATAAAGCCTACAAAGAAGAAATAGAACTATTAATTGGGCAAGGAAAAACGGAAGACGAAGCCAAAAAACAAGCTCCAATTATTGTCGAGGCTCAAGAAATGCTCCAAAAATGGGAGTCTGGTGATGCTGAGGTTATTTCTCTTTGGAAAATGATGAATCAATGGGTGTATGAAGGTTTTGAAGTAACGTATAAAAATTTAGGAGTCAATTTTGATAGTTATTTTTACGAAAGCAATACCTATTTATTGGGTAAAGAAGTGGTTCAGTTGGGGTTAGAAAAAGGAGTTTTTGAAAAAGATCCTGACGGTTCAGTTTGGATAGATTTAACGGATGAAGGTTTAGATCGAAAAATCGTTTTACGTTCCGATGGAACAGCGGTTTATATGACGCAAGATATTGGCACCGCCATTCAGCGTGTAAAGGATTTTCCAGACGTTGGTGGTATGGTGTATACTGTTGGTAATGAACAAGATTATCATTTTAAAGTCCTGTTTTTAATCCTACAAAAATTAGGTTTCGATTGGTCTAAAAACCTGTTTCATTTGTCTTACGGAATGGTCGATTTGCCTTCGGGGAAAATGAAATCTCGTGAGGGAACCGTTGTCGATGCAGATGATTTAATGAACGAAATGACCGAAACGGCTCAGAAAATAGCAGAAGATTTAGGGAAATTAGACGGTTATTCTGATGCTGAAAAATTACAACTCTACAAAACCATCGGTTTAGGAGCTTTGAAATATTATATTTTGAAAGTAGATCCCAAAAAGAGAATTCTTTTTGACCCAAAAGAATCTGTAGATTTTGCAGGAAACACAGGACCTTTTATTCAATACACTTATGCTCGTATTCAGTCGATTATTCGTAAAGCCAATTTTGATTTTTCAACTCAATCAAGCCTTGTAGAGATGCACGAAAAAGAGAAAGAAGTAGTAAAACAATTAGCGCTTTTTCCGGAAGTAATTCAGAATGCTGCACACAATCATAGCCCAGCTTTGATTGCCAATTACACCTATGATTTAGTGAAAGAATTTAATTCGTTTTATCAAAATGTTTCTATTTTGGGCGAAGACGATTTGGCTAAAAAAATATTCCGTGTTCAATTATCAAAAAAAGTAGCGGATGTTATTGCTGATTCCTTTAGTTTATTGGGAATTGAAGTTCCTGAAAGGATGTAAATTTACTTTTGAATTAAAAAACTACTCTACAATACGCATTAGGAGTTCGTTCCAAACCATACGTATTTACTTTTTCGATAGTTGCAGTATTTTGATTGATTCTAAAAAATTGATTGATAGTGTTTTTAGTATTCAAAATATTCTGAATAGAAGTGCCAATTTGAATTTTTGTTTTTTTACCAAAATTAGCAGTATATCCTGTTGAAAAATTCAATTGAAAATAATCGGTTAATCGGCTAGAATTTGGCGATTCATAAACAATTTGATTGTTTACAATAGTATTATTTAATGGTAAAGTATTCGGTTTTCCAGTGAACCATTTTCCACCTATAGCAATTTTTAAGTTCTTTAAATCGTATATTATTCCCGAATTGATTTGATGTTTATTTTCAAAATTATTTGGAAAAGTAGAAGGGATAAATTCTTTAAAAGTATACTGGTTATCGGAATAGGTATAAGTCAGCCAAGTAATTAAATTGGATATTTGTTTCTGAATCAATATCTCAGTTCCAATAACAGTATACTCACCATTAATTCGTAACAGTTCTAATTGGTTATGAAAAACTTGGCTTCGTGATGAAACTCCAGTTACTTTTTTGTAAAAATTATCTAAAGTTAGCAACCAGTTTTTTTTCTTAAATGTAAATCCTACTGATGCTTGTTTACTTTTCATAACGGGATTGTCGGTTTCATTGGCTAGTGTCCATCTGCGTTTTTCAAGTCCCAAAAAGTCCTGTTGTAAATCGACGATTTGTGAACTGTTTTGGCTTTTTACTTCTGCCAAAATATCTATTTTTAATTTAGAGGAAAAAGTATAATTAAATTGTAATCTTGGCTCTGAAATAAATTGATGTAATTGAGAAATGTAATTTTGACGAAACCCTAAAGTGGTATTTAGTTTAGTGTTTTCGGAAGTATAGCTCGTTTCGAAAATTAATGCATGATTATGCAAAACATCTTTAATTCTTTTCGAAAATAAAGGACTATTCACTTTGTCAAAATTTCGAATGCCAATTTCATTAAACTGATAGCCATTCTTGAAAGTAAAGTTGTCATTAAAAACATGAGTGTTTTTTAAAGAAATATTGGTGTCAAAAATGGTGTTTTCTTGATTAAATATTTGATTTCCTTCAATAGCTTGATTTTCTGAATTAACCTTATAAAATGAACCGTAAGCGGTAATTTGAGAACTGTTTTTTTTGTTCCAAACTGTATTGATGTCAATACTTCCTGCAAGAGTCTGTTGATCTAGTGCGCTTTTTCGACTGATTTTTAAGTTATTTTCTGACTTGTCTTGACCTAAATCTAAATGATTTGAAATGGTAATCAAATTCAAAATAAGATTGGTTTTTTCTTTTATTTTTTGATGAAATTTTAAGCTAGCATCATAGAAATAAAAATTTTCTTTATTGCTGTATTGAACTTGTTCATCGTTGTTTAAACTTGTAACTACCGTATTTTGAAAAACTCTATTCAAATAACTTTTGTATGTTGGAGAAGTCCATGAGTCAGTGATAGAGCGTCGTCCACTAAATTCTAAAGTACTGTTTTTGGAAGTTTTGAAAGCCGTATTAAAATCTACATTTATCATATTTGTTCCAAAAGAAGAACTAGCATTGCTGTTTTCTTCTGGATTTGTAGTGATATTGACTGTACTTGAAACACTGTCGCCAAAAAATGCGGAACTTCCATTTTTATAAATGCTTATTTTTTGAGCTAAATTGGGGTTTAAAACCGAAATTAATCCATAAAAATGACCTGTTTGAAACAATCGGATACCATTCCATAAAAATAAATTTTGATCGTGTGTGCCGCCACGAACATTGATATTCGAAATGTTTTCATCGACACTCATAATTCCTGGTAATTGTAGCATGGTTTGAAACACATCGGGTTCGGTTAAACCAGGCAATAGACCCAATTTTTTTGGCTTAATTTCAAATGAACCGTCAGTTTTTTTGGTAATTCCTTTGGTTAAATAAACGGTTGTTATAACCTGTTCCAATTCAAATTTTTTGGGTTGTAAATAGAAAGTAGGACAATTTTCTTTATTTAAACTGGAGGATAAAACACTATTTTTCTCATAATTTAAATGTGATATTTCAATATCTTGAGTTGTATTTACATCAAATTCAAAATAACCTTTTTCATTAGAAATCGTTGAGAAATTCAATTTTTGGATAGAAAGTGTGGCGCTTTGAATGGGTAATTTAGTTTCAGCATCTAATAAATAACCACATGAAGGTTTGTCTATTTTTTTATTATCAATAACAGAAATGTAGGTGTTGGTAACGAATTTAAATTCTAGTTTCGTTTTTGATGAAATGTAATTTAGTTTTTCTTTGAGCGAATTTTTTTCATCTGGAGGGACAATTTTAAAAATAGAAATTTCGTCTTCGATGTAATTTATGCTGACATTATGTTTTTTTGCTACCTTTTCAAGTATAACTTTCAATAAAACAGTTTTGTCTTCATTTTGAGAAAATGAACTCAAAACAAAGACAAAAAAGCTTAAAAAACATAAAAAAGTTTTGTTCAACATTATTTAATCTTTTCCAAAGAATAACTGTTTGTGTTGTTTTTAATTACTTTCAAGTGGTAGGTTGAGGCTATAATTTGTAACGCAACATCAATATTATTATCGGGTAATTTTCCTGTAAATAATTGTTCAGATGGTGTGTCTTTCAATTCAATAGTGTAATTATATTGACGTTCAATTTCTTCGATAATTGTATTGATTTGCTCTTTTTCAAAATCGATTTGATTGAGAGTCCACAGCGGTTTTTCATTTGAAATAGAATGATGAAGAATTTTTTTGTTATTTTCAAAAGATACCGTTTGACCTTTGGTTAAAATTATTTCTTCTGAACTGTAATTTACTTTTACTTTGCCTTCGTAACAAGTTATATCAAAACGATTTTTACGCGCTTTTACATTGAATTGAGTTCCTAAAACATTCACTTTTCCTAGATTGGTATTGACTTCGAATTTTTTTCCTTTGGCTACTTTAAAGTAGGCTTCTCCTTTTAATTGGAGTGTTCGGTTATTATCCCAATTCCATTTTTTATATTCAATTTCTGAACTTGAGTTTAACACTACCTCAGAATTATCGGGTAATAAAAAGCTGATTTCTTTCCCATTCTCTGCAAATTGAGTGGTAGAACTAAAACTTTGATAAGTCAAAAGCAATCCAAGCCCAATGACTAAAACTGCTGCTACTTTAAAAATTAAATTTTTATATAAAGGAATTACTTTTGGTTTAGTAGTTGCTTTTTCGACGGATAAAATAGTAGCTAACATAGTTTCATCATCAAATCTTTCGGTTTGCAGTTCAGAAGATGCTTCTTTAATTTTTTGGAACAAATGATAGTCAGACTCAAGTTTGAATTCTTTTAATTCAGCCTCTGTCATTTCATCAATTAACCATTTTGCTAATGGGTATTTTTCTTCCATGGTTTTTTCATTTTAGTAATAAAACAAATGAGTGGTTTTTTACCCTACTTAAATTGAGTAAATTCTTTTCGTAATTCAATTAATGCGTGGTGAATGCGTTTTTCTACAGCTTTTACAGTAATTTGCAACTCCTCGGCGATTTGAGCATATTTTTTTCCATCAATTCGATTCATCAAAAAAGCTACTCGTTGTTTTTCATTGAGTTTGTCAATAGCAGTAAGTAGTTTGTCTTTAAACTGTT
>CAMAWK010000041.1 GCA_945861915.1 Flavobacterium psychrophilum
TTTTAATTGTAAGATTGATTTTTGAAAAATCTAGAATTAAAATCACATTTAATTTTTTCAAAAGTTGATATTTAAAAAATTCTGCTACTTTTGTCGCAGAAAAACATAGCTATGGCAAAGAATTTAGTAATCGTGGAATCTCCTGCAAAGGCAAAAACTATCGAGAAATTTTTAGGAAGTGAGTATCAAGTAGAGTCCAGTTTTGGGCATATTGCCGATTTACCTTCCAAAGAAATTGGAGTGGATGTAGCCAATGGTTTTAAACCCAAATACGAAGTTTCTGCCGATAAAAAAGCTTTAGTTTCTAAATTAAAGACTTTGTCTAAAAATGCAGAAATGGTTTGGTTAGCCAGTGATGAGGATCGAGAAGGAGAAGCTATTTCTTGGCATTTAGCTGAAGAATTAAAACTAAATCCTGCCAAAACCAAACGAATTGTTTTTCATGAAATAACTAAAAATGCGATTTTAAAAGCAATTGAGAATCCTAGAGAAATCGATTATAATTTGGTCAATGCTCAACAAGCAAGACGAGTTTTAGACCGTTTGGTGGGTTATGAATTATCGCCTGTATTGTGGCGAAAAGTTAAAGGCGGATTGTCGGCAGGTCGTGTGCAATCGGTTTCGGTACGATTAATTGTAGAAAGAGAACGAGAAATTCAGAATTTTAAAACCGTTGCTACTTATTCGGTTGTGGCTGAATTTGTAAACGAAGCCGGAAAATTATTTAAAGCCAAGTTGCCAAAGAATTTTAATACCAAAAAAGAAGCAGAAGATTTTTTGAATAAAAATATAGGTTCGACTTTTAAAGTGTCGGATTTAGAAACAAAACCCACCAAAAAATCCCCAACCGCACCTTTTACGACTTCGACTTTGCAACAAGAAGCGGCTCGGAAATTATATCTTCCAGTAGGAATTACAATGCAATTAGCACAACGTTTGTACGAAGCAGGATTGATAACCTATATGAGAACTGATAGCGTCAATTTATCAAAAGACGCGATGGATGCAGCTCAAGCCGAAATTACCAAATCCTATGGCGCAAAATTCTCGAAGCCTCGAACTTTTACTAATAAAAGCAAAGGAGCACAAGAAGCGCACGAAGCTATTCGTCCAACAGATATGTCTCGACACACCGTAAATATTGATAGAGACCAAGCTCGTTTGTACGATTTGATTTGGAAAAGAACCTTGGCTTCGCAAATGAGCGATGCTGAACTGGAACGAACCAATGTAAAAATCGAAGCCAATAATCATAATGAAATTTTTATTACTTCGGGTGAAGTTATCAAGTTTGAAGGTTTTCTAAAAGTATATTTAGAAGGAAATGATGACGATGACGAAGAACAAGAAGGCATGTTGCCAGCACTAAAAGTCAACGAGAAACTCCAAAATAATTACATCACAGCTACCGAAAGATATTCTAGACCATCGGCACGATATACAGAGGCTTCTTTGGTAAAAAAACTAGAAGAGTTAGGAATTGGACGTCCTTCGACTTACGCTCCAACTATTTCTACCATTATTAATAGAACGTATGTAGAAAAAGGAAATCTAGACGGACAAGAAAGAAATTACACTCAATTTACTCTTCAATCCGGAAAAGTAAGCGAGAAAGTCTTAAAAGAAAATACAGGTTCTGATAAAGGAAAATTGGTTCCAACCGATATTGGAACAATCGTAACTGATTTTTTGGTTAAAAATTTCGGAAACATTTTAGATTATAATTTTACTGCTAAAGTAGAGCAGGATTTTGACGAAATTGCTGAGGGAAATGTCAATTGGACTGCTATGATGCAAGAGTTCTACAACAAATTTCATCCTACGGTTCAAGACGTTGAAGCCAACGCCGATAGAGAAAGTGGCGAGCGAATTTTAGGAAAACATCCAGAATCAGGCAAACAAGTTTCGGTGCGTTTAGGAAAATTTGGTCCGATGGCTCAAATTGGCGAAGCGGATGACGAAGATAAAAAATTCGCCAGTTTGATGAATGATCAAAACATAGGAAACATCACACTCGAAGAGGTGCTAGATTTGTTTTTGTTGCCAAAAAATTTAGGTATATATAAAGGAGAAGAAGTTGAGGTAAGTAATGGTCGTTATGGTCCTTATATTCGTCACGGTAGTGTTTTTGTTTCTTTACCAAAAGGCGAAAATCCATTAGAAGTAGATGCTAATAGAGCCCACGAATTAATTGACGAAAAAGCGTCTGCCGATGCACCCATTGCGGTTTACAAAGGCAGCGGTGTTCAAAAAGGAACGGGGAGATTTGGTCCTTTTATAAAATGGGATGGCATTTTTATAAATGTTAGTAAAAAATACAATTTCGATAATTTATCACAATCAGACATAGAAGAATTAATTGAAGATAAATTACAAAAAAACATCGATAAAGTCCTGCATAACTGGACCGAAGAAGGAATTTTAGTTGAAAAAGCCCGTTGGGGAAGATCGGTTATTACCAAAGGAAAAATCAAAATAGAATTAAGCAAAGACATTGATGCAACCAAATTGACATTGGTACAAGTGCAAGAAATGATTGCCAAAAAAACGCCAGCTAAAAAAGCACCTGCAAAAAAATCGACTCCTGCTAAAAAACCAATAGCCAAAAAGAAATAAATTATGGAGTTTAGTTTTCTAAAACCATTAGATAGTGAAATTTTTCAATTGATTCAAACACTTTCTTCTCAGCAACTAGGGAGTAAGGTGGTTTTGCATACGAAGGAAGATTTTCCTGATTTGAATAAAGTTAAAATTGCTTTGATAGGCGTTTTAGACAGTCGAGGAGATGCGAATCAAACATCAACTGTTGAACTGACAGCTATTCGAAAAGAATTGTATCAATTGTTTCCAGGAAACTGGGAGGCTTCTATCGCTGATTTGGGCGATATTGTAGCTGGAAATTCACTTCAAGATACTTATTTCGCTTTGAAACAAGTAGTTTCGAGTTTAATAAAACAAAAAATAATTCCAATCATTATTGGCGGAACACAAGATTTAACGTATTCACTTTATCGCGCCTATGACTATTTAGAGCAAATGGTCAATTTGGTTTCTATTGACAATAAATTTGATTTTGGAAAAGAAACGGATGCTATTTCGAATGATTCTTATTTGACTAAAATCATCATTGACGAACCTCATAATCTTTTTAACTATAGTAATATTGGTTTTCAAACCTATTATAATTCTCAAGAAGAAATAGATTTAATAGACAAATTGTTTTTTGAAGCCTATCGTTTGGGGGATATTTCTAATAATTTAGCATTAGCTGAACCTGTTTTTAGAGATGCCGATTTGGTGAGTATTGATCTGACTGCTGTAAAATCTTCTGATTCGGGAAATTTAAGTTCATTTATTCCAAATGGTTTTAATGGCAAAGAAATTTGTGCTTTGTCTCGTTATGCCGGAATTAGTGATAAAGTTTCTCTTTTGGGAATTTTCAATCACAATAATTCTTTGCAAGAGTCCGTTTTGATAGCTCAAATTATTTGGTATTTCATCGAAGGTTTTCAATATCGGTCAAATGAGTACCCTTTTGGTAACAAAGACAACTACACAAAGTATATAGTTCCATTAGATGTTGATGAATTAATTTTTTATAAAAGCGACAAAACCGATAGATGGTGGATAGAATTACCATTTATTTCGGGAGTAAATAATAAGTTAAATAAAAATACGTTGTTACCATGCTCCCATGAGGAATATTTAGGTGCATGTAACAATGAAATACCTGAAAGATGGTGGAAAGCACAACGGAAAAACATTGTTTAGCATAACAAAAGAGTCTAAAAAATTAAATAATTGTATTTTAACTAAAACATCAAAAAAACGTTTTCGTAAATTAATACTTATAAAAATTTATGATTTTTCGCATTTTATCGCTTTTTTATGCATTTTATCGGTAAAATCTTTTTTTCTTTAATTTTTTAATTTTAGTTTTGACTCGACAAATAGATGCAGATTTAATAATTAGTTTTTAAAATAATAATAAATAGGTTTACGCAAATTAAAAAGATGAAATACAAAACCCCAATTTTTATGAAGAAGTTTATTTTATTTACAGCAATTTTAGGCATACTAAATAGCTGTGGTGGAACTACGGATAAGGGTGAACTAGTAGGAGTTAAAGGAGCAAAATGGCATCCTGAAAAACCATTTGGTATGACTTTAATTAGTGGTGGTTCTTTTATAATGGGAAAATCAGATGAAGATGCAGCACATGTGTTGGATGCATCAACAAAAACAGTTACTGTTCGTTCTTTTTATATGGATGAAACAGAAATTACCAATAGCGAATATCGTCAGTTTGTTAATTGGGTAAAAGATTCAACTATGAGAGTAAGATTGGCTATTTTAGCTGACGAAACTGGACAAAAACCTGCCGATGACAAAACTACAGCTGGTAAAGGAAAAGGAAAGACTGCAGGCAGTATTGGCGATTTTGCATTTAATGATCAAGATCCAGACAAAATGACTGCTTATGATAAATATATGTTTGATAACTATTACAGTATTGGTACTGATGATAATCCTTATGCAGGAAGACCAATTAATAGAAAAATAAAGTTGATTACTGATACTAAATTGTATCCGGATGAATATTATACCGAAGTGATGGATTCTATGTATCTTTCATTGGATGAATCTTTCAATGGATTAAGAACTGTTGATGTTAGAAAATTAAAATTCCGTTATTCTTGGATGGATATTCAAGCAGCAGCAAGAGACAAACAAGGAAAAAGAAAAGATTATATTAAAACAGAGCAAGTTTCAGTATATCCAGATACAACCACATGGATAAAAGATTTTTCTTATTCTTATAATGAACCGATGCACAATGATTATTTCTGGCATCAGGCATACGGTGAGTATCCTGTTGTAGGAGTAAATTGGAAACAGGCAAAAGCTTTTTGCGCTTGGAGAACATTAAACAAGAATTCATACATAAAAACTCAAAAAAAGGGTCGTGTACTCATTAATAATTTTAGATTGCCTTCGGAAGCAGAGTGGGAATATTCGGCTAGAGGTGGTATAGAATCAGGAACTTATCCTTGGGGAGGTCCTTATACTAAAAACGACAGAGGTTGTTTCTTAGCTAATTTCAAACCAAATAGAGGAGATTACGCTGCAGATCAAGCTTTGTATACTGTTGAAGCAAAATCCTATGACCCCAATGGCTATAATTTATATAACATGGCCGGAAATGTATCTGAATGGACAGATACATCGTATGAACCAAACGCATACGAATATGTTTCTTCTATGAATCCAACTATTCAAAATAATGATAATAAGCGAAAAGTAGTAAGAGGCGGTTCATGGAAAGATGTGGCTTACTTTCTTCAAGTAAGCACTAGAGATCATGAATATGCTGATACTGCCAGAAGTTACATCGGTTTTAGAACCGTACAAGATTATATGGGAACCCAAACAACAAATAACATAAACTCAAAAAAATAAACTTAACCTTAACACACAATTATTATGGCTTTACTTAACAAAAAACAAATGAATTTTGCCTACGGAATGGGGGCAGCAGTAGTAATCATTGGAGCTTTATTCAAAATCACTCACCTTGAAATTGGCTTTATTACAGGAAATTTAATGTTGACAATTGGTCTTGTTGTAGAAGCAGGTATTTTCGCCTTATCAGCTTTTGAACCAGTCGAAGATGAATATAAATGGGAAAATGTATATCCGCAACTTATTGATGTTAAAGCATCAACTATCAATGTCAATAAAGTAGAAACGGCTTCTGATACTCAAGGATTATTGTCACAGAAATTGGATGCCATGCTTAAAGAAGCAAAAATTGATGGCGAATTAATGGAAAGTTTAGGCAAAAGTATCAAGAATTTTGAATCTGCTGCGAAAGGAATTGCACCGACAGTAGATACTATTGCTTCAACAAAAAAATATAGTGAAGAGCTTACATTGGCTGCATCACAAATGGAATCATTGAATAGTTTATATAAAGTGCAATTAGAAAGTGCATCTAAAAATGCTCAAGTTAACGAAGAAGTGGTTGAAAACAACATCAAATTAAAAGAGCAAATGCAATCATTGACATCTAACTTGTCATCATTGAACACCGTTTATGGCGGTATGCTGTCTGCTATGAACAATAAGGGATAATTAATTAGTTCTCAATTTATAAATTAAACAATTAACTAATTAATAGAAATTATGGCAGGAGGAAAACTTACCCCTAGACAAAAGATGATAAACCTGATGTATCTGGTTTTCATCGCAATGTTGGCATTAAATATGTCAAAAGAAGTATTGTCAGCGTTTGGAATTTTGAATAAGAAAATCGTTGAATCAAATTCCATAACTGATAGTAGAAACGAATCTTCTTTTCAACAATTAGCTCAAAAAGCAGAGGATCAACCAGGTCAATATGGAGTTAAAAAAGCAAAAGTTGAAAAAATAAGAGCTATTTCTAAAGAGTTTTCTGATTATTTAGAGAATCTTAAAAATGAAGTAACTAAAAAATTTCCAAAAGATGCAGAAGGAAATTATCCATACGAGAAAATGGATAAAGGAGATTTAATAGACAGACTGTTTTTTAGTCAGGAAAAATTATCTCCAAGAGGAAAAGAATTTTTATCAAAAATTCAAAATTATCCAGCTCAAATCAAACAAATTGGAGGAAGTTCTGTTGCTGATGTAGAGATGAAAAAAATTGAAAAAAGATTTAATACTAACCCTATTTTCTCTGAAAAAGCGGGTAAAAAACTCGATTGGATGGAATACAATTATCATGGATTCCCATTAATTGCAACCATTACCAAATTAACACAGTTACAGGCGGATATAAAAACTACAGAAAGCGACGTTATGACTGGGATGTTTCAATCTGATTTAGTAGCTGCGGCCTCTCTTACAGCTTATCAGCCAATAGTAGTGCTTGAAAAATCAGTTTTCTTTCAAGGAGAAGCTGTAAAAGGAAAAGTTATTCTAGGTAAGTTTGACCCTTCATTAACGGCTAAATCTGTAGTTGTGAATGGCTCAAGTGTTCAAGCGCAAGCTGGTCAAGCTAATTTTTCTTTTGGATCAGGTAATATTGGTGAACATCCAATAACAGGTTCGTTCAATTTTGATGAAAATGGTAAAGTGATTAATTTGCCAATTAAAGATAAATATGTTGTAGTTGCACGACCAAAATCAGCTACTATTTCTGCCGATAAAATGAATGTAGTATACCGTGGCGTTTCTAATCCAATCACCATATCATTTGCAGGAATATCTGATGATAAAGTGGTTGCATCGGCACCAGGATTAAGCAAACTTGGGGGAGGTAAATATGTAATGAATCCTCAGGCAGGAACTCAAGCTGTAATTAATGTTACTGGAACTCTTCCTGATGGATCAAAAGTTAGTGATAAAAAAATATTTAGAATTAAAGGAATTCCTGGACCAACAGGAACTATAAGAGGAGAAATGGGAGTAGTAAAAGGACCTAAGTCGAGTTTAGAAATTTCGACAGTAGGAGCTAAATTACTTGATTTTGACTTTGAAGTAGGCTTAGATGTGGTAGGTTTTAATTTTAAAATTGCTGGACAGCCAACTGTAGTGGTTTCAGGAAATAAATTAAACGGAGCTTGTAAATCGGCACTTTCAAAAGCGGGTAGAGGTGATCAAGTAACTATTTCAGAAATTAAAACTAAATTAGTAGGAGCAGGTAGTTATTTATTACCTAGAACGGCACCAGTAATTTACGAAATTCAATAAGGTTAAAAATAAGAGAATAAAATTATTTCAATAACAGAAATTGGTATTATGATGAATGCAAGAAATTTTTTAATAGTTGTTATTTCTATAGCTGGAACATTGGTTTCTTTTGCTCAGGCTAATTTGCTTAACGCAAGATTTCCTGAAGAAATTGGAATCAAAACAGCAGATGAGTTAGTCGCCGCCAACGATAAGCCATTAGAATATGGCTATATCAACGACAGAGATATATTAATGGGTAGAATGACTTGGGAAATTATCGATTTAAGCGAAAGAATTAATTTTCCACTCTATTTTCCTATTGATACTGCCAACATTGGTTCGGACAGACGTTCCTTGTATGATGTTTTAACAAAAGGCATTCGTAGCGGAGAAATAACAGATGTTTATACAGACAGTTATTTTAATACCCGAAAAACGTATAACGACATTAAAGCTTCTTTAACTCGAATCGATACTACCGATGCCGGTAGAGAACAAATTAATGCAGGCACTCCAATTTCTCCTGAATATATTGTAAGACAAGATTTAACATCGCAAGATGTAACGCAGTATAAAATTAAAGGATATTGGTATTTTGATAAACGTCAAAGTGAATTAAAATACAGATTAATTGGTATTTGTCCAGTAACTCCTGATGTCTTCACTATGAACAGCGATGAAAAAGATTATATCGAATTGTTTTGGGTATTTTTTCCATCGGCAAGATATGTTTTGCATGAAGCAAAATCGTTTAACGACAAAAATTCTGCGATGCCTATTTCCTTTGATCAAATATTAAATGCTAGACGTTTTAATGCCATGATTTATCAAGAAGAAAATGTGTATGGCGATAGAACAATTGCTAGTTACATGAAAGACAATGCACAGAATCAATTATTAGAATCGGATAGAGTAAAAGAAAAAATCCGAAACTTCGAAATGGATATGTGGAATTATTAAAATTCATTTCAATTTTTATACAGAACTCTTGCGAATTGCGAGAGTTCTTTGTTTTAAAGCGTTTTAGTTTACTTCCAACTCCCAACTTCCCACTTCCAACTTCCCACTCAAAATGATTGATTATTTAATAATAGGTTCAGGATTAGCTGGGATTTCATTTTCTGAAATAGCGCTTCAACACAATAAATCTATTTTAGTTATAGACAATAATTCGCAAAATTCATCCAAAATTGCAGCTGGATTATACAATCCAGTGATTTTAAAACGCTTTAGTGAAGTAGGACAAGCAAAAGAGCATTTAGAAGTAATGAAGGATTTTTTGTTTGTAGTAGAAAAAAAACTGAATACAAAGGTAGATATTACAATGCCTATTTTGAGAAAGTTTTTTTCTATCCAAGAACAAAATAATTGGTTTGCGGCCTCTGATAAAGTGAACTTAGCACCTTATTTATCTACACATTTAATTAGTAAAAAATACCAATCAATTGATTCGCCTTTTGGGTATGGAGAAGTATTGCAAACGGGTTATGTGGACACACAGTTGCTGATTTCTAAATATAAAGAATATCTCTTAAATAATAATTTATATTTAGAAGATACTTTTGATTATTCTCTTTTACAAGAAGAAACAACTGGCATTCGATACAAAAATATTCAGGCAAAACACATCATTTTTGCAGAGGGATTTGGGATGCATGCCAATCCTTATTTTAAATATTTGCCATTGGATGGAACAAAAGGTGAATTGCTTATTATCAAAGCGCCACTTTTAGATTTAGATGTTATTTTAAACACAAGCGTTTTTATTTTGCCTCTTGGGAATGATTTATTTAAAGTGGGCGCCACTTATAATTGGGAAGATAAAACGCAATTTATTACCAAGGAAGGAAAAAACGAATTGGTTTCAAGAATAAAAGAAATAATCAATTGTGATTTCAAAATTATCCATCATCTCGCAGGTGTTCGACCCACTGTAAAAGACAGAAAACCATTAATAGGAACGAGTGAACTTCACAAATCAATTCATATTCTCAATGGTTTAGGCACGCGAGGAGTAATGTTAGGACCTGCAATGGCAAAAGCCTTATTCGAAAATATTGAATATCAAAAACCTTTAGACCGTTTCGTTGATATAAAAAGATTTGTAAAAAAATAAGTGGTTTATTTTCTGAATTTTTCGTCGTAAGAAACAAAAATATTAATGTAAATATTTCGAGCCCATCTCAAAACAAAGGGAAATAATACAATATTAGCAATCAAAATTGATAAAAAGGCTATTTTTATATTGGTTTTAAAAATAACAAACGAAACAACAAAAGCAGCAATACTGAGTGCTACATTCAGACCATAACTCACATACATAGCACCATAAAAAAACGAAGGCTCGATTTGGTATTTCAAATCACAATGACTGCATTTTTCATTCATTTTAATCATTTTCGAAAAATGCAATGGATTTTTATCCACATACATGCTTTCATTTTGACATCTTGGACAACTTCCTGTTAAAATACTATTTAGTTTGGATCCTTTTTTTAACATTTGCAAAAATTTTCAGCAAAGGTAATCAATGTATCTTTTTTGAAGTTCTAATTTTTAATAATGATTTTAATCTTTGAGTTTATTAAACCTTTAAACTCATAAACTTTTTAAACTCTTTTAATGTTAAACATACACAATTTATCTGTTTCTTTTGGTGGAACCTATTTGTTCGAAGAAGTAACCTTTCGTTTAGGTGCTGGTGACCGTGTTGGATTGGTTGGGAAAAATGGTGCTGGAAAATCGACCATGCTCAAAATCCTAGCACGAGATTTCGCGCCTGATTCAGGTGTTATTTCGCAAGAAAAAGAGGTTCGAATGGGTTTTTTGCGTCAAGATATTGATTTTGAACAAGGAAGAACCGTTCTCGAAGAAGCATATGAAGCCTTTACTGATATTAAAATTGTAGAAAAAAAACTAGCTGAAATCAACCATCAACTAGTAACAAGAACCGATTATGAAAGTGAAGAATACAGCCAAATAATTGAAGATTTATCAGATTACACCCATCGATTTGAATTGTTAGGAGGATACAATTATGTTGGTGATACTGAGAAAATTCTGTTGGGATTAGGTTTTAAAAGAGACGTTTTTAATAATCAAACCGAAACTTTTTCAGGAGGTTGGAGAATGCGAATCGAGTTGGCTAAATTATTATTGCAAGCAAATGATGTGCTGTTGCTAGATGAGCCTACAAATCACTTGGATATTGAAAGTATTATTTGGTTAGAGAGTTTTTTGCGTAATTATCCCGGTGTGGTGGTGATTGTTTCGCACGATAAAATGTTTTTGGATAATGTAACTAACAGAACCATCGAAATATCGTTGGGGAAAGCGTATGATTTCAATAAACCGTATTCACAATACTTAGAATTAAGAGGCGAAATTCGAGAAAAACAATTGGCAACTCAAAAGAATCAAGCCAAAAAAATTGAAGAAACTGAAAAATTAATCGAAAAATTTCGTGCCAAAGCTTCCAAAGCTTCGATGGCGCAATCGCTGATTAAAAAACTCGATAAAGTAGAGCGTATCGAAGTAGATGAAGACGATAATTCGGTTATGAATATTTCTTTTCCATTGTCAAAAGAACCAGGAAAAGTTGTCATTGAAGCAGAAAGTGTAACCAAAAGTTATGGCGATAAAACCATTTTAAAAGACATTTCCCTTTTGGTTGAACGTGGTAGCAAAATTGCTTTTGTGGGTCAGAACGGACAAGGAAAATCGACTTTTATTAAGGCTATTGTGAATGAATTTGAATTTCTAGGAAATATAAAATTGGGACATAATGTGCAACTAGGCTATTTTGCACAAAATCAATCGGAATATTTAGATGGCGAAATTACGTTGTTACGCACCATGGAAGATGCCGCTACTGATACCAATCGCTCCAAAGTTAGAGATATGTTGGGATCTTTTTTGTTTCGTGGTGATGATGTCGAGAAAAAGGTAAAAGTGCTATCGGGTGGCGAACGAAATCGTTTGGCACTTTGTAAATTATTGCTCCAACCTATCAATGTTTTAGTGATGGATGAACCCACGAATCACTTGGATATTAAATCAAAAAATGTATTGAAAGCCGCTTTGCAAAAATATGAAGGTACGTTGCTTTTGGTTTCGCACGACAGGGATTTTTTGCAAGGAATGTCGAATATTGTCTACGAATTTAAAGACCAAAAAATAAAAGAATATTTGGGCGATGTGAATTACTTTCTGGAACAACGCAATCTTGAAAATATGCGTGAGGTTGAGAAAAAAGATACTCAAAAAGTGGTAGTTCCAAAGGAAAATACTAAGATGTCTTATGAAGATCAAAAAAAGACTAAGGCGCTGCAAAACAAATTGAGCAAGGTTGAAAGTCAAATAAAACAGTTAGAAAAAGACATTCAGCATGATGATAAAATGCTAGCTTCAAATTATGATAAACACATTGAAGACGCCATTTTTTTTACTGCTTATAACAAAAAGAAAACTTATCTTGATCAATTACTCTTAGATTGGGAATTGGTGCAAGAGGAAATTGATAGTTTATAGTTTCGCTTTTATTTAAAAGGATTCCGTTCTTTCCAATGAACGGTGGGTTCTAAATAGTTGAAAATTTTTTCTATTTTAGAATCAATGAACCTGTTTTCATGCTTTATGTAACCATACATCTGTTGTGGTTTGGCGCCAATAGAACTTTTGATTTCTAGAGCTGTTCTCGCAAAAACAATTTCTTTAAAGCCTTTGTTGATGGAGTAAGCCACCATATCGTAGAGCATATTTAGATAAAGCATTTTCTCCCGTTGCATACTTTCGTCATAGCCAAGAAAATAAGTATCCATAGTTGTTCCGTTCTTTATCAGGGTGTTGAATCCAATTAATTTTTCGTTTTGAAAATAGCCGTAAAAAAGGAATTTGTCTTTTAGAATTTCTTTGAAAACACGAAAATGATTTTTTGCCAAGAAAAAAGTATTAAAATAAGCGTTTTTGGCTACATGAAAGTATAATTCATAAATGGTTTCTTCCTGTTTTATAATGTCTTCTAAATGCATTTTCTTTTTAACAATACCTTCTGCTTTTTTTCTGGCTCGTTTGTATTGATCTCGGTATTTTTTCGAAAAAGCATGGATATAATCTTGTTCAGAATGCCAATTTTCATCAATCGTAAAAACCATATTGGGTTGAGTTGAAAACCAATAATAGTCCTTAAAACCAGCTTTTTTAAAGCTCTCATTGTCAGATTCATAGAAATCTTTAAAAGAAAGTAAGTGAGTTTTGATTCCTTTATTTTTTAGACTTGCAACAAGATTTTCAGCCGCTTTTTTCAAGGTTTCTAAACCTGTTTTTGTCTCTATATTAGCAGAAAATGAAAATGAATTTTGTCCAGTAAGCATGTTGTTTCCAATAAGCAACACTTGGGAAGAATAGCGTTTAAAAAGAAAATTACGAATGAAGGTTTTAATGCAGCGATCTCGTTCTCCAAAAGATTCTAATTTGTTGAGGTTGATGTATTGAGAAAGTGCAATTCCTACTAATTCATCCTCTTTGAACAAACCAATGAAATAACATTCCATGTTTTTAGGAGCCGACTTTTCGAGGATTTGCATGTATTCTTTTGAAAGAAATAAATTATCATTTGATAAACTGTTCCAATTAGTTGGAAGTTGGTTAGTGGAGGAA
>CAMAWK010000042.1 GCA_945861915.1 Flavobacterium psychrophilum
ACCATTTTAGCAAAGAACATTACCCAATTAGATAAAGATGTTTGGCTGGTCGATTTTGGAAAAAATTTTACAGGTTGGATGAAAATGGGAATAAAAAACAAGAAAGTGGGTGACACGATTGACTTTATTTATTCTGATTTTTGCGATAAGAAGCCTTTAAAATTAACTAAATATAAATGGGATTTTGGCAATAAACACATCAATCAACGAGACGGTTATATTTCATCTGATAAAGAAAATGGCAGTTTTTGCCCTAAATTTAATTTTCACGCTTTTCGGTATGTAATTATTCAAGGGTTAGATTACGAGCCAAAACTGGAAGATATCACTGGCTATATGATTGAGTCAGATTTGACCGAAACAGGAAAATTTTCAAGTTCAGATGAAGATTTGAATGCCATTCACGAGCTAAACCGATTTACCTTTCGATGTTTGGATATTGGCGGGTATTATGTTGATTGTCCACATCGCGAACGACTGGGTTATGGCGATGGTCAAGTAGCCATTGAAACAGGTATTTATAATTTTGATTTGGCAAATTTTTACAAAAAATGGTCCATTAATTGGAGTTCAGCACAAAAAAAAGATGGAGAAATCCCCAATACCGCTCCTTCGCCTTACGATGCTGGCGGCGGACCTGGCTGGGGAGGTACAGCCGTTGTATTGCCTTGGAAAATCTACAAATATTATGGTGATACAAAAATTTTGAGTTCTTCGTACGATTCGATGGTTAAATACATTGATTTCTTGGAGACCAAAACGAATGATGGAATTTTACAACATTACGGTGATAAAGAATGGGGGTTTATTGGCGATTGGGTAGCACCAGGAAAAGGAATGGATTCAAAAGACAAAGTAGGAAAAGTGGAGAAAGAAGTTTTTAACAATTGCTACAAGATTTATTTATACACTATTGTCTCAGAATGTGCCGAAGTACTTGGCAAAACCAATGACAGTAAAAAATTTAAAACCCTAGCAGAAACTTTGAAAAAGAAAATTCACAAAGTTTATTTTAACAAAGAAAAAGGAATTTATGCCAACGGCGATCAATCCTATTTGGCATTTCCTTTATTTATGAATGTTCCAGCAAAAGACGAAATGAATCGGGTTTTTCAAAATCTTGAAAACACCATAAAAATTACCGATAATGGACATTTGAATACGGGTATGTTAGGTACCTATTTTATGTTGCAATACCTTACCAACAAAGAGCGATCGGATTTGGTTTATTTAATGATGAAACAAAAAACCTATCCGGGTTGGGGCTATATGATTGCAAAAGGTGCTAATACAATTTGGGAACAATGGAACGGCTATTGGTCCAACATTCATTCTTGTTTTAATTCTGGTGGTGGCTGGTTTTACACCGGTGTTGGCGGAATTCGTCAAATGGAAAATTCTGTGGCATTCAAACATTTATTAATTGCGCCTCAATTGACCGATTTAATTAAAGAGCAAAGTTCCGAGTTCAATTCGCCTTACGGTAAGGTAGCAGTGTCTTGGAAACACAATTCGGATAAAAATTTACAACTAGAAATTGAAATTCCTGTGAATACAAAAGCAGATGTAGTTTTACCGTTTGCTGACAATCAAATCGTTTATGAATCGGGCAAGAAAATTAGCGAAAATAAGGAGGTAAAACTACTTTCAAAAAACCCTAAACAAATGCGTTTATTGGTTGAATCAGGAAAGTATATTTTTGAAATTAGAAAGTGGAATTTTAATTAAAATCAACATGCAAAGACCTTCATTTTCTATTTACGACGCCTCGGCAGGTTCAGGGAAAACCTACACTTTGGTAAAAGAATACCTAAAAATTATTCTTGTCGCTAAAAAAAATGATGCCTATCGCAATATTTTGGCTATCACGTTTACCAACAAAGCGGTTCACGAAATGAAAAGCCGCATTGTGGATAATTTATCTGAATTTGCTAGAGAAGAACCTATCCTAAAAGCGCAGGAATTACTTGAAGTTTTGGCTACCGAAACCCAGCTTTCTGTTTCACAAATCAAAACCAAATCGCAACAAATTATCAAGCATATTATTCATAATTATGCTGCTTTTGATATTTCTACCATCGATAAATTTACACACAAAGTCATTCGTGCTTTTGCACACGATTTGGGTTTGCCGATGACTTTTGAAGTAAGTCTTGATACCGAAAATTTACTTACCGAGGCCGTTGATTCCATCATTGCACGAGCTGGAGAAGACCAATCTTTGACGGCATTACTCGTAAATTTTACCATGGAAAAAGTGAACGAAGATAAATCTTGGGATATTTTTCACGAAATCTTCGAAGTGGGTAAATTAATTCAAAATGAGAACAATAGAGAAGAAATTAAACATTTGGAAAACAAATCGATTGATGATTTTTTAACTATAAAAAAGAAATTGATTGATGTTTGTCAGGTTTTTGATGAAGAAAATAGCACATTAGCCGAAACTGCCTTATTGTTAATCGAAAAAAAAGGTATTGATGTAAAATCGTTTTCTGGGGGTTATTTCCCCAAACATTTACAAAGTATTGTAGAAGGAAATTTTAATCCAAACAACAAAACCTATCACGAATTTGAAGATATAAAAATAAACAAAACTGCCAAAGACAGTGACTTAATTGGAACAATAATTCCTGAGTTATTACAAATTTTAGCGATCGTTTATAAAAATTTAGAGAAACGTAATTTTTACGAAGCATTCCTAAAAAACATCACACCATTGTCATTATTGAATGAGTTGAGCAATGAATTGACTAGCATTCAAAAAGAGCAAAATATACTTTCTATTTCGGAATTCAATGCTATTATTCATCGTGAAATTCAAAACCAACCAGCTCCATTTATTTACGAAAGATTGGGTGAGCGATACAGACATTTTTTTATTGATGAGTTTCAGGACACATCCGAAATGCAGTGGCAAAACCTGATTCCGTTGATTGACAATGCTACTTCTAGCGAATTTGAGGGCGAAAAAGGAACTTTGATGATTGTGGGCGATCCAAAACAATCTATTTATCGCTGGCGTGGCGGAAAAGCAGAACAATTTATAGCATTGAGTAAAGACAAAAATCCCTTCAATAATCCGGACAAAGAGGCTTTTCATTTAGATAAAAATTACCGAAGTTATTCTCAGATAATCGATTTCAACAATGATTTTTTTCAAAAAATATCAAATCAGTTTGCAAATTTAGATTATAAAGATTTGTACGAAAATCATAGTCAGCAAAAAGTGAATGACAAAACTGGAGGCTATGTAAATATTTCTTTTCTCCCTGAAATACAAATATCAGACGAAGAGGAGGAAGATTTGCAAAAAACCGATTTGTATGCACAAGCCACTTTAAAAACAATTGAAGAAGTTCGTCAAAAAGGATTTCGATACAGCGATATAGCTATTTTAATTCGTCATAAAAAAAACGGAACAATTCTAGCTAATTTCCTTATAGAAAAAGGGATTCCAATTCTTTCGTCGGAAACCTTGTTAATAAAAAATGTAACGGAAATCAGGTTGATTATTCACACTTTAGAATATTTAAAAAACGCTGCAAATCTGGAAGCTAAAGCTTATTTTTTAGAATATTTGGCTCAAAACAGTCAAGACACCCTGCCTGTTCACGATTTTATCGCTCTAGGAATGAAGCAATATCAAGAAATTGATTTTGAGAAATGGTTGACAGATTTTGGTATTTCGATTTCGTTTAAAAACATTCGTAAAAAATCCTTGTACCAAGCCGTGGAAATCATTATTTCGTCGGTTTTGAAAATAAAATCCAATTCGGCTTACATTCAATATTTTTTGGATATAATTCTCGAAAGAGACGTTCGAAACAATGCAGGAATAGCTGATTTTTTAGAGTATTGGAATAAAAACTCAGAAAAATTTAAAATTTCATCCCCCGAGGGAAGTGATGCAGTACAAATTATGACCATTCATAAATCGAAAGGATTAGAATTTCCGGTGGTTATTTTTCCGTTTGCCGAGGAAAATTATAGTTTGCAAAAAAAGGACAAACTTTGGGTAGATTTTGACGAACAAAATTTTGGTTTGTCCAAAGTCTTATTACATAATAATAAATCATTGGAGGGTTTTGGGGATGCTGTAAAAGAAACCTATTTAGAAAAATCGGAGGAACAATTATTAGACAATATCAATGTTTTATATGTAGCATTGACTCGAGCTGAAGAACAATTGTATGTTATTTCTAGTCTTTTTAAGCCTAATAAAGAAGGAAAATTTCCGAATAATATGGCTACTTTTTTTATTGATTATTTAATTCATGTTGGCGATTTTGATTCGGAAACTATTGATTATCATTGTGGAAATTCTCAAAAAGTTTCTCCCGAAAGCAAAAAACAAAAAGAGTTGAAAATCATTCCGTATGTGTCCGAAACAGTTGATTCAAAAAACATTAAAATAGCACAAAAAGAGGCTTTAATGTGGGGAACGCATCAGCAGGAAGCGATTGAATATGGAAATTTGATTCACGAAATTCTTTCATTTGTGAATACAAAAAACGATGTAGATTTGGCACTAACCAAAGCAATAGAAAGTGGTTTGATTGCCAAATCTCAAAAGGAGTTGGTTTATAAAACGCTGGATGAAATTGTGAATCATCCTGAACTAACGCTATATTTTTCAGCAGAAAACACCAATTTTAACGAACAAACGATCATTCAAAAAGACGGGCCAACTGTCAAACCTGACAGAATAGTTGTTTCAAAAAATAGGGAAGTGTATTTGTTAGATTATAAAACGGGAATTCATCATGAAAAATACCAATTGCAACTAGAAAAATACCAAAATGCAATTGAATTAATGAACTACAAAGTAATCAAAAAATCATTGGTTTATATAGGAGAACAAGTCAACGTATTTCATTTTTAGACTAATGTGGTCTAAATTATGTCCTGTCACTTTATGATAATGATTCCTTAATTGTAATTTAACTCTTATTTTTATGGTTTTTGAATAAAATTTAAGTGTAGTTTGAAGTATAATTATGAATCATTATCGGATTTGTGTTAAGGTTAATTTAACATTTTATTTTGTTTTTTAAAAATTACACATTACTTTTGTTCATAATTAACTGAATCGTAATTAAAAAAATCAAGATGAAACAACTTAACAAAATTTTATTTGCAGTACTGTTGCTATTGAGCTTTGCTTCGAATGCACAAGATGAAAATAACCCATGGGCAATTACTTTTGGAGTAAATGCGGTTGATACTAGAACAAGTGCTAGTGACAGACCAGGTCATTTTGGGGATCATTTTTCAAAGTTTTTTAAAGTAAACGAGAGCTGGAACATACTGCCTTCAGTGTCTTATTTAAATGTATCTAGATACGTGGGAGATAACTTTTCTTTCGGAGTTTCTGGATCGATAAACAAAATTTCAAAATATGCTAATTGGGCAGGACCTGGTCACACAGATGTGGCTATAACAAATCCTGGTGATTTAATGTATTTTGGTGCAGATGGAGTTATCAAATACAGTTTCATGAACTTGATAAAATCTAAAGTGATTGATCCTTCGTTACACGTTGGGGGAGGGTATACATTTTTTGGAGATACTAGTTTTGGAACTATGAATGGTGGTGCTGGAGTAACTTTTTGGTTTAGTGAAATCATAGGTTTGTCGTTATCATCAACTTACAAACATAGTTTTGGAGATAGAAATTTCCCAAACTCGGATAAACCAGATATGCCAATACACTTTCAGCATACTGCAGGTCTTACTTTCAAATTTGGAGGAAAAGATACAGACAAAGACGGAATCTATGATAAACATGATGACTGTCCAACTGTTTTCGGTTTGAAAAAATTCAAAGGTTGTCCTGATACAGACGGAGATGGAATTATTGATAGCAAAGATGACTGTCCAGAAGAGGCTGGTTTAGAAGCTTTGAATGGTTGTCCAGATAAAGATGGAGACGGAATTGCTGATAAAGATGATGCGTGTCCAGAAGTAGCTGGTTTAGCTGCTTTCAAAGGATGTCCTGATACGGATGGAGACGGAATTATCGACAGCGAAGACAAATGTCCAACTGTAAGCGGACCTAAAGAAAACGGAGGTTGTCCTTGGCCAGACACAGACGGAGATAGCGTTTTAGATAAAGATGACAAATGTCCAGAAGTTAAAGGAACTGTTGCAAACAATGGCTGTCCTGAAGTAACTGCTGAAGAGTTAGATGATCTTAAAATTCAAGCACGTTCAGTATATTTCTACTCAGGAAAAACAGTGATTGTACCAAAAGTATCTGCTAATCTAGATAAAATGGCAACAATCCTAAAAACATATCCAACTGCTCAATTTAGCGTAGAAGGTCACACAGATAGCGATGGTACAGATGAATCTAACCAAATCCTTTCTGAGCAAAGAGCAGCTGTTGTTAAAGATGCCTTGATTCAAAGAGGTGTAAGTGCGGATAACTTAACTACCGTAGGTTTTGGTGAAACTACACCAATAGCTCCTAACACAACTGCTAAAGGAAAAGCAGAAAACAGAAGAACAGAAGTGAAATTGAAAAAATAATTTCCTTTAAAATATTTTTGAAAGCGTCCCGATTTATCGGGACGTTTTTTTTATATTTATACAATGGCAAACACTTCTTTTTTAGACAAAATAGCACAAACACTACTGGACGATTATTCAGATAGATTAGCCAATACAATAGTAGTTTTGCCTAACAAAAGAGCCAAAATATTCCTTATTGAAGCCCTTAAAAATAGAGTTACTTCCAATATTTTATCGCCAGCAATAATAAGCATCGAAGAATTTGTTCAGGATATTGCCGGAATTCGAACCGTTGATTCTATCGAATTGTTATTCGAATTTTATGAAGCCTATTTATCCATAACCGAAAAAACAAATCAGCAATCTTTTGAGACTTTTGCTAATTGGGGCAAAACTCTTTTACAAGATTTCAATGAAATTGACCGCTATTTGCTAATTCCAAATCATCTTCTTTCGTATTTAAAAGATATTGAAGACATCAAAAAATGGGGAATTGAAGTAGAAAACAAAACTAAATTATTAGAAAACTATATTGATTTCTGGAAACTTTTACCGCTTTATTATCAAACGCTTTATGCTCATTTGTTGCAAAAAGGAATCGGTTACCAAGGCTTAATTTATAGAGAAGCTGTTCAGAATTTAAATCATTTTTCGAGTTCAAATACACAAAAAAAATATGTTTTTGCAGGTTTTAATGCTTTAAACGTTGCCGAAGAAAAAATAGTAAATCATTTAATCGAATCAAATCAGCTCAAAATATATTGGGATATAGACCAAACTTTTCTCAACGACCCGTATCATGATGCCGGATTATTTGTTCGCCGATTTAAAGAAAACTGGAAACACTATAAAACCAATCCGTTTGAATGGATTGTAGATGATTTTTCGCAGCCTAAAAACATTCAAATTATTGGCACACCCAAATCTATTGGTCAAGCCAAAATAACGGGAAGTATTATTGAGAAAATACTCCTTGAAAACCCCAATGCTACTTTAGATAAGGTTGCTGTAGTATTGGCTGAAGAAAATTTATTAGTGCCGATATTGTATTCACTTCCGTCGACGGTAAGTGCTTTAAATGTTACGATGGGCTATTCGAGTAAGAACAATCCAGCGCAGATTTTGATAGCCAAATTATTCAAAATGCACGTGAATGCTTTGAGCAGAAATGCTAAAAATTATGTTTTGTACTACAAAGATGTTTTAGATATTTTGACGCATCCTTTGGTCGAACCTTTTGCAAAAACAAGCGAATTGGTTCATGTAATTAACCAAAACAATTACACATTTATTCCGCATTATACATTGATGCAACTCAATCCGAACCCTACGGATTTGTTTCTTTTATTGTTTCAAAAATGGGAAAATGGTTCGGTATCCGTTTTAGAATTACTATCAAAAGTATTGCAAACCATCAAAACTAATTTTAGTGCCGACAACGAAGAAGAAAAAATCACAAACGCATTTGTCTATTCTATTTTTAAAGTCATTAATAAACTCATAAATTATTTTTCTAATCACACTGAAATTGATAAAATGGACACTTTGTACGCCATTTATAAACAAGTAATCGATTTAGCTGAAGTATCTTTTGAAGGAGAACCTTTGAATGGATTGCAAATAATGGGGGTGCTCGAAAGTCGCGTTTTAGACTTCGACACGGTGATAATCACTTCGATGAACGAGGGAAAATTACCTGCAGGAAAATCGATGAATTCCTTTATTCCGTATGATGTGAAACGCGAATTAGAACTGCCAACTTACAAAGAAAAAGACGCTATTTACACCTATCATTTTTATCATTTGTTGCAGCGTGCCACCAATATTTATTTGCTTTATAACACCGAAAGTGAAGGCATTGATGCAGGAGAAAAAAGCCGATTCATCACGCAATTAGAAGTCGAAAAGCAGTCCAATCATACTATTTCACACGAAATTTATAATCCTATTTTACCCGAAATTGCCTATCAACCGATGCGTATTCCAAAATCGGAAACGGTAATGATTCGGTTAAAAGAAATAGCCGAAAAAGGGTTTTCGCCCTCAGCTTTTACATCCTATATTCGAAATCCGATTCAGTTTTATTTTCAAAAGATTTTACGCATTAGCGAAGTCGAAGAAGTAGAGGAAACCATTGCTTTAAATACTTTGGGAACCATTATTCACGAAACATTAGAGGTTTTATATACGCCATTTATTGGAAAATTTTTATCAGAAACAGATATTTTGAGTTGTTTCAAATTGCTGGATGCAGAAGTTTTAAAGCAATTTAAACTCATTTATAAAGAAGGCGAAATCAAAAAAGGGCGCAATCTTTTGGCATTTGAAGTCGCCAAACAGAATGTTAAAAATTTCTTGAAATTAGAATTGGAAAGTATCAAAAACGGAGATGCTATAAAAATTCTTCATTTAGAAAAAGCCTGCGAACGAATTTTAGAACATCATAGTTTGCCATTTCCAGTAAAAATTGCCGGAAAAGTGGATCGAATAGAAGAAAGAAACGGTAAAATCAGAATCATTGATTACAAAACAGGCAAAGTTGAAAAGCGAAATGTAAACTTGAAATCATGGAAAGACTTGACCGACGATATCAAAAATGAAAAAATTATTCAGGTTTTGGCTTATTCGTTTATGTATGAAAATGAAGCCAATGGAATGCCAATGGAAGCTGGAATTATCTCTTTCAAAAATTTAAAATCAGGATTTTTGCCTTTTAGTTTTAAAGTAGAAAAGGAAGAAAAAACAACCATAGATTCTGAAATTTTAAATCAATATTTGGAGCAAATGGTGCTGCTGCTGAACGAAATTCTGGATGAAACAAAAGAGTTTGAAGAGAAGATTTAAATTTATTTTACCGCAAAGGCGCAAAGATTTTGCAAGCGAGCGAAAGCGAACAGACTGAGTAAAGTTCGCAAAGAGATTTTAAATACTTTTAAAAAAGTCTAGAAACACCTTCAATACTTCTTCCCGATTTTCGATATGACTCATGTGTCCGTCTGGGAAAGTTACTAATTGTGTATCCGTTTTTTCTATCTGTTTTAGATTGTCTTCATAGTTCAAAACAGGATCGTTTTTTCCGAGAACCAAAAGCATAGGGAATGACGCTGACTGCAATATAAATTCTCTGTCTTTTCTAATTTTCATGCCTTCGAGTGAAGCAACAATACCTTGTAACGGGGTTTTTAATGCTTCAATTTTTACCTTTTCGATTTCACTATTCAATCGTTCTCTGTTGTCGGGACTAAACAAATTGGCGATGGATAATCGAATGAAGGTTTCATACTCTTTCTTAACCGCTTTGATGGCGCGATCTCGATTGGCTTTTCGCTCTTCGCTGTCGGCTTTTGAGGTCGAGTTCAGCAAAACCAACCCTTTTATTTTTTCGGGATACAATTCTGCAAAAGCCAACGCCACATAACCACCCATAGAATGCCCAACCAAAACCGTTTTTCGAATGCGTAATTTTGATAAAACCGCTGCAACTATTTCTGAGTTTTCCTCCATAGAGTGCACATAACCCAAACAAGCCGACTCGCCGTGACCCAATAAATCGATTGTAATGATTCGGTTTTTTTGGGACAATTCGGGTACTAATTCCTGCCACATTTTTTGATTTTCCAAAAAACCATGAAGCAACACTAAAGCAGCTCCTTTCCCAAAATCGGAATAGGAAATGTGGGTGTTTTTGTGGAGGAGTTGGGACATTGTTTTGATTTTGAAACAAAAATAGTTTTATTTTTTAAACCATATAAGTTATATAAGAAAAACTTAAATGACTTATATGGTAAAGGAAAAACGGCTCATATTCCTGCAAACCGTCTTTACTTTTTATTCTATATTCTTTTATAAAATATGTTTTAACACTTGCGATAAGACTTTTAGAAATCTAAATCTCGGGAATAACTTTCAGACGGTTCATTAAGTAAAAAATTGGCCAGTTCGTTCTTATCATTAAAACCATTTGTTTTTTGCTTGTATAATTCAGTAATTTTAGGGTTTTTTTATTTCAAGCTTTCTGTTTTTACTGATTTCCAGAAACTCAGTTTCCATATCAATGCCTAAATAGCGTCTGTTGGCTAAATTAGCTGCAATTCCTGTGGTAGAACTACCCGCAAAGGGGTCTAATATTCATGCGCCTGGTTTGTGATTACGTTTAAGATTTTTATAATTTCCTGTTACATAAACAATTATGCAAATGTTTATAAGTTATTGAAAATGATCACATTATAATTTGTTTTTATTGAAAATTGATCAAATATTTGTATCAAATAATATTTTATGAATACATCATTTGAACGTTGCAAAAGCACAAAAGTGGAATGGCTAACACCGCCTGAATTAGTCATTAAATTAGGGAAATTTGATTTAGACCCTTGTAGTCCAATCAACGCTCCGTTTTTACATGCAACAATTAATTATACTATTTCTGATGATGGTTTAGTAAAAGATTGGTTTGGTAGAGTTTATCTAAATCCGCCATATGGGAGAGGAATGGAAATATGGTTAGAAAAATTAAAATTCCACGGAAACGGAATTGCACTAATTTTTGCGAGAACAGAAACGAAATGCTTTTTTGAGCATATTTGGAATAATGCCGATGCAATATTATTTGTAAAAGGAAGAATTAGATTTTACCATATTTCAGGAATACAGGCAGGAACTCCTGGCGCTCCAAGTGTATTTATTGCCTATGGGAAAGAGAACGCATTAGCTTTAAAAAATTCGGGTATTGAAGGGAGATATTTGGAACTCAAATAATCCCGCTAGGGATTTTATTTAGGTAAAAAATAGTAGTCTAAAGTACCTAAATCCCTTTAGGGATGATATTTATATGAGTTCTCTGAAAATATACCGTTCATCATATTCTATTTCAAAAGCTTTTAAAAACTTCAAATATTCATCTCTAAAAGATTCTTTTTTATGATGTTCTTCTTGGTTTTTGATGTACTTAATTACAGTATCAACATGTGATTTTGAATATGAAAATGCGCCATACCCCTCTTGCCATTCAAATTTTATTTTCAAAAATTTCTTCTCATTAATCCATTTAGAAGAACTTCCTTTAATGTCTTGCATTAAATCAGAAATAGATTGTGTAGGTCTCATTCCAATGAAAATGTGAAGATGGTCAGGCATTCCATTTATAGCCAATAATTTGTGATTATGTTGTTTCAAAATCCCAGAAATATATTGATATAATTCTCCTTTAAACGAAGTATTTATTAAGCCATTTCGGAATTTTACTGCAAAGACAAATTGAATGTGAATTTGTGTATATGTGTTTGGCATAATATAACGTCCCTAGGGGACTTTAAAAATTACTATTGTATGTTTTTCTACCCATATTAAATCCCTAACGGGATTAAATTATTTCATAAGCAATAAATTCGGCAACGTTAAATTCAGCATCAATTATCCATAAGTTTTCAATTAGAAGTTTTTTTAATGCTTCATCTTCATTGGTAACTTCTTCAACAATACCTATAACTTGCATATTGTTTACTTCGTATGAACTATTTGGTGCTTCAGTTGTGCCTTCAGGTGAAATAAATATATACTTTTTCATATTTCAATTTTTTTGTAATTTCCTCTTCCATTGAATTCAATTATTCCTTTATCTCTTAACAATTGAAGTTGTTGTCTTATTTTATCTTTGATGAAATTATTATTTGGATATTTAACTTTGAGTTTTTCTTCAAATTTATAAATGTCATCCAATGTAAAAGCATCTTTTTTTATTAAATCTATACAGGTCATCAAATCTAAAATCCAGCCCTTGCTATCTGTGGTTTTATCTCTTAAAAATAATGTTTTCTTAAATGAAGTTTCAACATTTTTTTTATCAATTAACTTCGATTCTTTTATTAGAAAAACTTTACCTGCTTCCGCTACATTTGAAATATCAATATTACAGCCAACCCAACCAGCTCTTTTTGCAGTATCTGAAAGCGGTTTTCTTTTTACAATAATTTCTGTTGTGAAAAACTGTTTTGGTATTATTAAAAAGTTTTCAACTATCATTTTTTTTGAATAAGTTAAAAAGAAAAAATTTGGATTTTGATTTGAATTAATTCTTTCAATCATTGTTGAATATGCACCATCAGCAATAGTATTTGAAAATTTCCCGTTTTTGCTTTTTAATTCAAATTCTTCATCACACTTTTTACAATAAAAGTCAGCAACTGGTTCATTGTTTTTAAACTCATTTAATGAAATTTCGCCACAACAAGGACAATATGAATTTTCTTTAACCCAATTTTCAGTTAAAATTCGTGCGATTTGAGAATTACTAGAATATCCTTCTGCTAATTTAGTGTTGAAATTTAAATTCATTTTTTGATAGGGTTTGAAGTAAAATCTCCTTCGCCAAAGCTTTCTCTATGTCTTTTATTAGCTGGGTTTTCCATCAGCCCATTTCAAAAAGGGTTTGGCAGTATTGTTTTGGCCATACGGTTTTGTGTTAAGAATCCACTGTCATCAAAAATAGAAAAAAATAATAGGGAAAAAGCATTTCAATACATTTGTTGTTAATCTATTTATTAAAACAAAAAACGGCTTACATTCCTGCAAACCGTCTTTTCTCTATTTTCCATCCTCTTTTTTCTCAAAATCAAGCATTCATAAGCGTTTCAATTTCCTCAATTTCTATCGGAATATTTCGCATTAAGTTAACAGGTTCGCCTGTTTCTTGCACAACTACATTATCTTCGAGTCGGATGCCAAAACCTTCGGCAGGAATATAAATTCCGGGTT
>CAMAWK010000043.1 GCA_945861915.1 Flavobacterium psychrophilum
TCTTCTATATCAGTATAAGTGATAATGTTATTAAGGGTTTTGAATTTTACTTCATCAGTAATAGTTCCTTTAGCAATCATTCGGTCTAGATTGGCAAAAATAGTTGCTATTCCTTTATCTAAAACACTTTCAGAAAGATCTATTAATTTGACCGTAAAACTGTTTTGAGCAAAGTTTTGTGCAATTCCATTACCCATAGTTCCTGCTCCGATAACGGCGATTATTTTCATGTCTTATTTTTTAAAACAATCAATAATCTGATAGGCCACTCTCAAAGCTTCAGTCGCTTGTTCCAAAGTTACAATTGGAGTCGTATCATTATTTATAGCATCTGCAAAAGATTCCAACTCATCCAAAATGGCATTGTTTTGTTCGACATCAGGATTCGAAAAGTAGATTTGCTTTTTAACGCCTTCAGCATTTTGTAGAATAATGTCAAAATCACCCGGGTTATCGGGAGCATCTTTCATCTTCACTACCTCGCATTTTTTTTCTAAAAAGTCAACCGAAATATAGGCATCACGTTGAAAAAATCGAGATTTACGCATGTTTTTCATCGAAATTCGGCTAGCGGTCAAATTTGCAACGCAGCCATTTTCAAACTCAATTCTAGCATTCGCAATATCTGGAGTGTCACTAATAACCGAAACTCCGCTGGCGTGAACATTTTTTACTTTTGAATTTACCACACTCAAAATAGCATCAATATCATGAATCATTAAATCTAAAACCACTGGTACATCGGTTCCCCTTGGGTTGAATTCAGCCAAACGATGCGTTTCGATAAACATCGGATTTTCAATCATAGCTTTCGTCGCCTTAAATGCAGGATTGAATCTTTCGACATGACCTACCTGACCTTTGACTTTAAATTCATTCGCCAAGGCAATAATTTCTTCGGCTTCGGCAACTGTATTTGA
This sequence comes from Flavobacterium psychrophilum, assembly GCA_945861915.1. GTDB lineage: Bacteria > Bacteroidota > Bacteroidia > Flavobacteriales > Flavobacteriaceae > Flavobacterium > Flavobacterium psychrophilum_E. The sequence goes on from CAMAWK010000043.1 coordinate 921, forward strand.
AATGGGTTTTTCGATAAATACGTGTTTTCCAGATTTGATGGAAACTTTGGCACATTTATAATGCGAGAGTGTAGGAGTTACAATATCAATAACATCCACAGCGTGAATAAGTGTGGCGATGGTATTAAATTGTTTATAACCAAACTCTTGAGCTACTTTTTCGCCATTTTCGTGGTTTTCATCATAAAAACCAACTAATTCATATTTTTCGGATTGTTGCAACAATCGTAAGTGTATTTTTCCGAGATGTCCAGCACCTAAAACGCCAATTTTTAACATAAAAATGATTTTTAACAAATGTATCATTTATTTGATAAAGTATAAAGTTTGGAATTTAAAGTTTTGAATTTGTTGCTTGATTAATGTTGTTTTAAAGTCTATTTTTACCAAAAATAATCACCCCAAACTTTGAAAGACACTTCTAAACATCAAGGACTTCGCAATCAATTAGTAATCCTTTTAAAAGAAAAAGGAATTACAGATAAGTATGTTTTGGAAGCTATCAAGACAATTCCTCGACATCTATTTTTAAATTCCAGTTTCGAAGATTACGCCTATCAAGACAAAGCATTCCCGATAGGTGCGGGGCAAACTATTTCACAACCTTATACAGTTGCATTTCAAAGTCAATTATTAGAAGTAAAAAAAGATCAAAAAATACTCGAAATTGGAACAGGTTCAGGCTATCAAACAGCTGTGTTATGTGCCATGGGAGCGAAGGTTTATAGTATAGAAAGACAAAATGAGTTGTTCAAACAAACATCGGCATTATTACCAAAATTAGGCATTAGACCCAAGCATCTATCTTTTGGAGATGGGTATAAAGGATTACCAAATCATGCTCCTTTTGATAGTATTATTGTAACAGCTGGTGCGCCAATAATTCCGCAAGCCTTGATGGCACAACTTAAAATTGGCGGACGACTCGTGATTCCGCTAGGAGAAGAAAATCAAATTATGACTTTGCTTATTCGAAAAAACGAAACTCAATTTGAAAAACACGAGTTGGGTGATTTTAAATTTGTACCGTTGTTAGAGAATAAAAATTAAAGCAAAATCCCGCAAATGCGGGATTCTCTACTGACCAATAATTCCTAGATACCGTTCTAAACTTTCTTTCTCGATTTGAGCAACAAAAAGTAAAAAATCTTCTTTGTTGTTTTTAGTTTGAGCCGTTTCTAGCGCATTATAATACTGCATTCTAGTGTCGTAATCTCCTTTTATATTAGCAATTACATAGCCTTTTTGTAATAAAATAAGATTCATTACCAATCGAGAAGTTCTTCCATTTCCTTCAATAAACGGATGAATAGTAACCAAGCGTTCATGAAGTTCGGCAGACAAAATTACTGGGTGCAATGCGTTTTTATTGGTTTCAAACCAAATGAAAAAATCTTCCATTTGTTTTGGAACTATAAAAGGTTGCGGTGGCAAATGAGAACTCCCTTTTATCATCACTTGTACATTTCTATATTTACCCGCATCTTTAGAACTGATGCCACGTAAAATTAAATTGTGAATAGACAACACTTCTCGCTCATTTAGATTCGTGTTTTTATCTATTAAATGTTTGATATAAGCAATAGCTTCTTGATGATTAATCGCTTCTAGATGCTCTCGCATACTTTTTCCAGAAATAGTCAAACCTTCGTTAATTACTAAATCAGTTTCACGAAGTGTGAGCGTGTTTCCCTCGATACGATTACTCTCAAACGTATATTCAAGTTCCAATGCTTGAGTAATTCTATAACTGTCAAAAAGCTTAAACTGATCTAATTTTAGTTTTAATGTATCAATTTCATCCAGAACAGATTGCAGGTTTTTAGAAACTGATTTTTTTATTGTTACATAGGCATTTTGCATGTCTTCGCGAACCATATCCATGGCTTTGAGTGCAAATTCATCTTGTCCTATTTCATACAATATTTTTTCTTTGAGCCAAGCAACCATCAAAGTTTCAAAATCTATTTCAAGTAATGAAGCTAGTTTTGTAATTTGTTCTTTGGTAGGTTTTCTAGTTCCATTTTCGAATTTGCTAATTAAAGCTTGATCGATTTCTAAAAGTTGAGCTACTTCTCTCGTTTTTAGCCCTTTTTTCTCTCTTGCATTTTTGAGTAGCGTTTTCATTTTAAATACATTTAATTGTCTTGACAAATTTAGTCATAATTTTTTGATAAAAAAAACATTTCAAACTTTTTCACAAAATTTAAAATGATTTTTTTATTCTATCTATGTCTCGCTTGGTATCTTGCTCTTTCAGAGATTCGCGTTTATCGTAGGTTTTCTTTCCTTTACAAAGTCCAATTTCGAGTTTCGCCATTCCTTTTTCGTTCGTAAAAAGTTTTAAAGGAATAATTGTCAAACCTTTAGCTTGAACATTCCTGGACAAACTTTTTAATTCGCGCTTATTCAACAATAATTTCCTTTCGCTTCTGGATTTATGGTTAAACTGGTTGCCAAAAGCATATTCCTCAATATAGGTGTTAATTGCAAAAAGTTCAATCCCGTTAAATTCACAAAAACTCTCTGTTATGTTTGCTTTACCTAGTCGAATCGATTTTATTTCCGTACCAGTTAAAACAATTCCGGCAGAATACGTTTCGATGATTTCATAATCAAATCGCGCTCTTTTATTTAGTATATTGATTGTTTTAAGCATAAGTTTGCAAATGTAGGTACAAAACCATACAATATCAATTAATAGTAAAATTTGTTCTGAATTTACACAATGGAAAAAGCACACTCAAAAGATACGCTTCACGGAATTACACTTCAAAAAATAGTGGAACAATTAGTAGACTATTATGGTTTTGACACGTTGACTGAACTTGTTAAAATTAACTGTTTTGCGAATAATCCTTCGGTAAAATCAAGTTTAACTTTTCTTAGAAAAACAGATTGGGCTAGAACAAAAGTAGAAGAATTGTATATAAAAACACTACCTAAATTCTAACCTAAAATATTTCAATATAAAAACTTGATTTAAAAATTCCATCTTTAGCTATAATTTGAATTCCTTCTTTTTCAAAAAGATTTCCAGATTTTTCGATGGTATCCGAATAGCCAAACCAAGGTTCGATACAAATAAATGTAGCATCTATTTTTGTCCAAATTCCTAAATTTGGAAAATCTTCAAAACGAACTTTTAGTATTGGATTTGACTTTTTTAGAATAACTAGTGATTTGGATTCTATAGTTTTAAATATCAAAGCGTCATTCGCAAACAATTCATAATTCAATGCAATTTGTTTTCTTTCTGTTTTTAATTTTTGGGTTGTATTTGAGACTAAATCATTTTCAAGTAAAAAATAATCTAAGGTTTCTTCTTTCTCGAATTCAATGGAATAATTTTCAAAATCCCCAGTCAAAGAAAATGCAGGATGCGCACCAATTGAAAATGGCATTGTCACTTTGCTCTTATTTTCAACTTTATAATCAATAATTAATTTCTTAGCTTCAAGAGTATAGATAATTTGTAATTCAAATTCGAATGGATACAACTTTAACGTATCCTCAGACGATTTTAAAGAAAATATAGCTTTATTATTTAGTTTTTCTATCAATTCAAACTCCATATCTCTAGCAAAACCGTGTCTTGAAAGTGTATATTCTTTCTGGTTGTATGTAAAAGAATTATTTTTTAAAGTCCCAACAATTGGAAATAAAATAGGAGAGTGCTTTCCCCAAAAATCAGGATTTCCTTCCCAAATATATTCTACATCAGAATTATTTTTCAAGGAACACAATTCGGCTCCTAAATGTTTTATTTGAGCTGTAAGTTCTGAATTTGAAATTGAAGTAATCAAAGGAGTTGTTTTTAGTTTTTACAAACAAAAATAGGATAAAAATAATTGTAATTTACTTTGACTTTGAAAAATATAGATTTGTTATAAAATGGAAAAATAGTCTATATTTATACCACAAATTAACAATCAAAATAGTTAAAACATGAAAACTAAATTATTATTTACAATAGCAACAGTTTCTTTATTTCAAGTTGTTTTTTCTCAAGAAGTTAAGAACGGAATCGTAGATGAAAAAACAAGTATTAGAAAAGATTCTATTCAGCCTACTGTTATAGAAAAACAAAATGTAAAAGTTTCTGCTAATTCATCAAAGCCTGATTCGGCAACAATTGAAGCAACTTTAGCAGAGCAAAAAGCTAAAAAAGAAGCCGAAAAACTACTTAAAGAAGAACAAAAAGCAAAAAAAGAAGTAGAGGAAAGACAAAAAGAAATTGCAAAGAATCAAAAGAAATTAGAAAAGCAACAAGACAGAATTGAAAAAGAGCAAAAAGAACAAATAAAAAAACAGAAAAGCATTAGCGATGCTGAAGAAGATATAAATAATGCCAATGATAAGCTTAAAGATGCTCAAAAAGAGTTGGTTAAAGATGCTGAGAAGCATGCTAAAAAATTGGAAAAAGGAAAATTATCTCCTGATGACATCGAAAAATATGGCAAAGATAAATTGAAACAAGATAAAAGAATTGAAGAATTAAAATTGAAAATCTTAAAAGCGGAGAGTAAATTAAGAAAAGCTAAAAAATAAATTTCATCAAATTATTAGTATTCATTTTCCATTATTTAAGAATTAATCAAATATTTTAAATAATATTTGTTGACTAAAATATTCTGAAAAAAAGTGAGCGAAATCAACAAATTAAAAATATTCAATGATCCTATTTACGGATTTATTTCTATTCCCAATCCGTTAATTTACGATTTAATTCAACATCCATATTTTCAGCGATTACGCCGTATTTCACAAATGGGATTGTCTTATTTGGTTTATCCAGGTGCCAACCATACCCGTTTTCACCATGCTTTGGGCTGTTTGCATATCATGCAAAAAGCAGTCGATGTACTTCGTTTTAAAGGTGTGACTATTTCAAGCGAGGAGGAAAATGCCTTATATATATCTATTTTATTACACGATATTGGTCACGGGCCATTCTCTCATGCTATGGAAAAAAGTATTGTGGAAGACATTCATCACGAAGCAATTTCGCTACTATTTATGAATCAATTGAATGTTGAATTTAACGGACAATTGAGTTTGGCTATTCAAGTTTTTAAAGGAGAATATCACCGACAATTTATGCTTCAACTTATTTCTAGCCAGTTGGATATGGACAGAATGGATTATTTGAAACGAGATAGTTTTTATTCAGGAGTTGCTGAGGGTAATATAAATTCAGAGCGATTGATTCAAATGATGAATGTAGTGGATGATGTTTTGGTTATTGAAGAAAAAGGAATTTACTCAGTTGAAAAATTCTTAATGTCCAGACGATTAATGTATTGGCAAGTTTATTTACATAAAACTAGTTTGGTAGCGGAATTAATTTTGACGAAAGTATTGAAACGTGCCAAGGAACTCATTCAAAAAGGAGAAACTTTGCCTTGTAGTGAACCTTTGTTGTTTTTTATGCAAAATAAAATCACTCTCGAAACTTTTGATAGTAATAGTTTAGGTTTGTTTTCTCAATTAGATGATTTTGATATAATTAGTGCCTTAAAATCATGGCAAAATCAAGATGATTTTATTTTATCGTCCTTGAGTAAAATGATAATCAATCGAGATTTATTAAAAATAAAAATTAGTAGCGAAAAGATTTCTTCGGAAGAGTCGGAACGATTAAAACAATCTTTTGCATTGGACAATTCCATTTCTTTATTGGAAACTAATTATTTCATATTTAAAGGAAAAATAAAAAATCAGGCATATAGTAAAGAAGCTGAATCTATTCGAATTTTGAAAAAAGATCGAAGTATTGAGGATGTAATTGAGGCTTCGGATCAATTGAATTTAAAGTCTATTTCTAAGTTTGTAACCAAATATTATATCTGTTTTCCAAAACAACTAATATAAAAAACTATATTTAGAATCTATTTTTTATATTTTTGTTGCAATGAAATTTACAGCAGAGCAAATAGCAGGAATTTTAGATGGAGAAGTCGTTGGTAATCCTAACGCAGAAGTGTACAAACTATCCAAAATAGAAGAAGGCTCTGACGGTTCACTTACTTTTTTATCCAATCCTAAATACCTAAATTTTATATACACAACTCAGGCTACCATAACAATTGTAAATAAAAGTTTTGTTCCCGAAAACGAATTATCGACAACATTAATAAAAGTGGAAGACGCTTATTTGTCTTTTTCAAAACTTTTAGAATATTATAGCCAATCCAAAAAATCCAATAAAACAGGATTTGAACAGTTCTCGTTTATTTCCGAAAGTTCAAAATATGGTGATAATTTTTATTTAGGAAGTTTTAGTTATATCGAAGATAATGTTAAGTTTGGTAACGATGTAAAAATAGCTTCAAATTGTTATGTTGGTGAAAATGTGATTTTCGGTGATAATGTTACTATTTTTGCTGGTGCCAAAATATACTCAGAAACAATAATTGGTTCGAATTGTATTATTCATTCTGGTGCTGTAATTGGATCTGATGGTTTTGGTTTTGCACCAAATTCAGATGGTACCTTTTCGAAAATTCCTCAAATTGGGAATGTAGTTTTGGAAGATTTTGTCGAAGTTGGCGCAAATACTACGATAGATAGAGCAACTTTTGGAACAACAATAATCAAAAAAGGAGTAAAACTTGACAATCAAATCCAGATTGGACATAATGTAGAAATTGGCGAAAATACCGTTATTGCTGCTCAAACAGGAATTGCAGGTTCTACAAAAATTGGTAAAAATTGTATGATTGGCGGTCAAGTAGGAATTGCAGGTCATTTGAAAATAGGGAATAATGTTAGAATACAAGCTCAATCTGGAGTTGGTAGAAATATAAAGGACAATGAAATTCTGCAAGGAAGCCCAACATTTAGTTACAATGATTTTAGTAAATCCTATGTACACTTTAAAAATTTACCTAAAATTGTAACAGAAATAGAAGAATTAAAAAAACAAATAGTTAATAATAAAAATGGAAAAAATGGTTAAACAAAAAACCATCAAAACGGAGGTTTCATTGACAGGTGTTGGTTTGCACACTGGAAAAGAAGTGAATATTACTTTTAAACCTGCACCAGTTAATAATGGATTCACGTTTGTTCGGGTTGATCTCGAGGGACAACCTATCATTGAAGCGGATGCCAATTATGTAGTCAATACTCAAAGAGGAACAAATTTAGAAAAATTAGGAGTAAAAATTCAAACTCCAGAACACGTTTTGGCAGCATTGGTCGGATGTGATTTAGACAATGTTATTATTGAATTAAATGCTTCGGAGCTTCCTATTATGGATGGATCCTCTAAATATTTTGTTGAAGCTATTGAAAAAGCGGGGACTCAAGAACAAGAAGTCAAAAGAAACGTTTATGTAGTAAAAGAGATAATTTCATATACAGATGAAGAATCTGGAAGTGAAATTTTAGTTATGCCAAGTGATGATTATCAAATTACAACTATGGTCGATTTTGGTACTAAAGTATTGGGAACTCAAAATGCAAATTTAAAAAACATCGCCGATTTTAAGACTGAAATTGCCGATTCAAGAACGTTTAGTTTTTTACACGAACTCGAATCGCTTCTTGACGACGGACTCATTCAAGGCGGAGATTTAAACAACGCAATTGTTTATGTTGATAAGGAGATTTCAGAAAAAACCATGAAAAATTTAAAAGTTGCTTTTGGTAAAGAGGAAATTTCGGTAAAACCAAACGGTATTTTGGATAATCTTACTTTGCATTATCCAAATGAAGCGGCTAGACACAAACTTTTGGATGTAATTGGCGATTTGTCATTGATAGGAACACGAATTCAAGGAAAAGTAATTGCCAATAAACCAGGTCATTTTGTGAATACTCAGTTTGCAAAAAAAATGGCAAAAATTATAAAAATTGAACAACGAAACTACGTTCCTGTTTATGATTTGAATCTGGAGCCTTTGATGGATATTCATAAAATCATGTCTGTTCTTCCGCATAGACCTCCATTTTTATTGATTGATAGGATTATAGAAATGTCTGAAAGTCATATTGTTGGAATGAAAAATGTTACAATGAACGAAAGTTTTTTTGTAGGACATTTTCCGGGAGCGCCAGTAATGCCAGGAGTTTTAATTGTGGAGGCTATGGCACAAACAGGCGGTATATTAGTATTAAGTACTGTTCCTGATCCAGAAAATTATTTGACTTATTTTATGAAAATGGATAATGTTAAATTCAAACACAAAGTGTTACCAGGAGATACATTACTTTTTAAATGTGATTTAATCACTCCGATACGAAGAGGAATTTGTCACATGCAAGCCAATGCTTACGCTAACGGAAAATTAGTCGCTGAAGCTGAATTAATGGCGCAAATAGCCAAAAAATAATAATTAAATTAAAAAGGGTGAAAGTTTAAGAGGTTATAAATAGTAAAAGTATAGCTTCTCACACCTAAAATCAAAGACCTAAAACCTAAATAAATATGAATCAACCACTAGCCTATGTTCATCCCGGAGCAAAAATTGCAAAGAATGTTGTTATAGAGCCTTTTACAACAATTCATAACAATGTAATTATTGGTGATGGAACTTGGATTGGCTCCAATGTTACAATAATGGAAGGTGCTAGAATCGGAAAAAATTGCAATATTTTTCCTGGTGCAGTAATTTCTGCAATTCCACAAGATTTAAAATTTGGCGGTGAAGATTCGTTAGTTATAATTGGTGACAATTGTACTATCAGGGAATGTGTAACCATTAATCGAGGAACGATTGCATCTGGACAAACAACGCTTGGGAATAATTGTTTAGTAATGGCAACTGCTCATATTGCACACGATTGTCATATTGGCGATAATGCAATAATTGTAAACGGTGTGGCACTAGCTGGTCATGTAACTGTTGGGAATTACGCTATTATTGGAGGTTTAGCAGCGATTCATCAATTTATTAATGTGGGCGATCATGCTATGGTTTCTGGAGGTTCTCTAGTTAGAAAAGATGTCCCGCCATTTACAAAAGCAGCTAAAGAGCCATTATCTTACGTAGGAATTAATTCAGTTGGATTAAGAAGACGCGGGTTTACCACCGAAAAAATAAGAGAAATTCAAGAAATATATAGAATTTTATATCAAAAAAATTATAATACTACTCAAGCGGTTGATATTATTGAAGCAGAAATGGAAGCAACCACAGAGCGAGACGAAATAGTAGACTTTATTCGTAATTCGGCTAGAGGAATCATGAAAGGCTATACAGGGAATTATTAATTTAAGATTTCTGAACTCTTTTCAAATAAAAATAATTATTTAGTAGATACTTTCTTTTCGAAACTAGAATCTACACTTTAAAATCTAAATTCATAAATCTAAAATCATCAATTATAATGGCATCTACAGCAGACATCAAAAACGGACTTTGTATTAAACACAATCACGATATTTATAAAATAATTGAATTTCTTCATGTAAAACCTGGTAAAGGACCTGCTTTTGTGAGAACAAAATTAAAATCTTTAACTAACGGGAAAGTATTAGACAATACATTTTCTGCTGGACACAAAATTGAAACAGTTCGTGTAGAAACACATACTTTTCAATTTTTGTATCCAGAAGGGAATGATTTTCATTTCATGAATGCTGAATCTTTTGAACAAATTACACTCAATAGAAATGTATTAGATTCTCCAGATTTGTTGAAAGAAGGAGAAAATGTAATGATTCAAATAAATACCGAAACCGATTTGCCACTTTCAGTAGATATGGCTCCATCAGTAATTTTAGAAGTTACTTATGCTGAGCCTGGTGTAAAAGGAAATACAGCAACAAATGCTACAAAACCAGCCACTGTAGAAACGGGAGCAATTATCAATGTTCCGTTGTTTATTAACGAAGGCGATAAAATTAAAATCGATACAGCTACAGGTTCTTATATGGAGCGTGTTAAGGAATAAATTATTTAGTTTACCTGCTTTATTTTCTATAAAAAAACATGAAATTTACGAAAACGCATACTTTAAAAGAAATTTCCCAATTACTTAACTGTGAGTTTGTTGGAGAATCTAATTTTCCTGTTTTCGGTATGAATGAAATTCATGTTGTAGAGCAAGGAGATATTGTTTTTGTAGATCATCCTAAATATTATGGTAAAGCGTTAGATTCTGCAGCAACAGTTATTTTAATCAATAAAAAAGTCAATTGTCCTGATGGAAAAGCACTTTTAATTTCTGATGATCCGTTTCGGGATTTTAATGTTTTAACGAAGCATTTTAGACCATTTCAATTTTCAAATGTCTCTATTTCAGCCTCTGCAAAAATCGAAGAAGGGACTATCATTCAACCGAATTGTTTTATTGGAAATAATGTTGTTATTGGTAAAAATTGTTTGATTCATTCCAACGTTTCTATTTATGACAATACAATTGTTGGCGATAATGTAATTATTCACGCAGGAACTATTCTTGGAGCGGATGCTTTTTATTATAAAAAACGGCCAGATGGTTTCGATCAGCTTATTTCAGGCGGAAGAGTCGTTATAAAGAATAATGTTGGTATCGGTGCACTTTGTACAATCGATAAAGGAGTTACAGGTGATACAATTATTGATGAAGGAACAAAAATCGATAATCAAGTACATGTAGGACACGATACTTATATTGGAAAAAAATGTCTTATTGCCTCTCAAACGGGTATTGCAGGTTGTGTCGTTATAGAAGATGAGGTTACAATTTGGGGACAAGTTGGCACTACAAGCGGAATAATCATCGGTTCGAAAGCAGTTATTTTAGGGCAAACAGGAGTAACAAAATCGGTAGAAGGAGGGAAAAGTTATTTTGGAACACCTATCGAAGAATCTAGAGAAAAATTAAAGCAATTGGCTAACGTAAAAAAAATTCCAGAAATACTCAATAAATTGAAATAGTACCATGAAGCCAAAAGATATAGTTCTTGATTTTTATAAAACAGATATGTTTTTGGATAAAATGTATATCAAACAATTATTGCATCCTGAAATACTGTTAGATTGGAATAGCAGTAAAGGAAATATTAAAATGGGTTTTGATGCAATTTTGGCATTTATGGATGATTTTTCTAAAGGGTATATTCGATCTAAAATTAAGATTAGTCATATTCTTCAAGACAAAAATTTGGTCTCAGTTCGATACTCGCATTTTGTAAAAACGATAGAAAATCCCAGAGAAGAAATGTTAATTGGGCTCTTTTTTGTGATTTGGGAAGTCAAAGACGAAAAATTATTTAGAGGTTTTCAAATGAGTCATATTTCTTAACCTTTTTTTTGAAAATATCTTATACAAAAGTGTATTTTTGCACAACAAAATAAAAACTGTATAAAAAAATAAATCATGAGTGTTTTAGTTAATAAAGATTCCAAAATAATTGTTCAAGGTTTTACAGGGAGCGAAGGTACTTTTCACGCTTCTCAAATGATTGAATATGGTACAAATGTAGTGGGTGGTGTAACTCCAGGAAAAGGAGGAACAACTCATTTAGATCGTCCTGTTTTTAATACAGTTAAAGATGCTGTTGAGCAAGCAGGTGCTGATACAACTATCATTTTTGTTCCACCAGCTTTTGCTGCGGATGCAATTATGGAAGCTGCTGACGCTGGAATAAAAGTAATCATTGCTATAACTGAAGGAATTCCTGTTGCTGATATGATTAAAGCAAACAATTATATCAAAAATAGAAATTGTAGATTAATAGGGCCTAACTGTCCAGGAGTAATTACTCCGGGAGAAGCAAAAGTGGGTATTATGCCAGGATTTGTTTTCAAAAAAGGAAGTGTAGGTATTGTTTCTAAATCTGGAACTTTAACTTACGAAGCGGCAGACCAGGTAGTTAAACAAGGCTTAGGCATTACAACTGCTATTGGAATTGGTGGTGACCCAATTATTGGAACGACTACGAAAGAAGCAGTAGAATTATTAATGAACGATCCTGAGACGGCTTGTATTGTCATGATAGGAGAAATTGGAGGTCAATTAGAAGCAGATGCTGCACAATGGATTAAAGCTGATGGAAACCGCAAACCAGTTGTTGGTTTTATTGCTGGAGAAACAGCTCCAAAAGGAAGAACAATGGGACATGCTGGAGCAATAGTTGGTGGAGCTGACGATACAGCGGAAGCTAAAAAACGCATCATGAGAGAATGTGGAATTCATGTGGTAGATTCTCCTGCCGAAATCGGAAAAAAAGTAAAAGAAGTAGTAGGTTAATAAATACTAAAGTTTTAAATAACAAATTCCAAAATGCCTCACCAAATAGTGAGGCATTTTGATTAATAAATAAATATGTACAAAGAGTTAAAAAAATTAAAAGTTAAAAATCAGTTTCAATTTACTGTAAATGATAGTCTTGAAGAAGTT
>CAMAWK010000044.1 GCA_945861915.1 Flavobacterium psychrophilum
AAATAAATGGTATCGGTAGCCAAAGTAGATTCGGGAGATTGCATGAATACATCGCCTGTGGCAAAAGCTTTTTTTACATTTCCGTTGTATTCGGCATATTTACTATTTAAATACAAAGTGTCGCCTTGCACCATCTGCACATTCCCAAAGGTTTTAATATAGTTTTCGGTTTTAAAATAATAGGCTTTGTTGCAAGTCAATACAATTCCATCATGGCTCACTCTAACATTTCCTGTGAGCAAGGTAGCGTCAGGTAATTCGATTTCATTGATATCAACAAAATCGGAGTTTTCGATTACTATTTTACTCGGTTTTTGGGCAAAAACGAAAGTAAAATGCATCAGCATCCATCCTATGAAAAAAATGTTTTTCAAGCAGTTCTTTTTAAAGTACAATTAATCTATTTAAGAGTTCATTTTATTCCAATTCCTCTAATTCCTTTTGAGCTTCGTCTTTTGATTCTAGTTTTTGTGTTTCAAATTGTTGATCTTTTTCCACCGCATCTGTGATGAAAATTGCTTTTCCAACTATGACTATTAGAGAAAAGATTGTAATTGCTAAAAATAATTTGACTCTTTTTTCCTGACTCAAATCTGATTTTCTCAAAGCTAACAACCCAAAAACAAGGGCAATTCCAACGGGTAATAAAGCTAAAGTGCCCAAAGGCAAAAAAATAAAAACAGCACTTAAAATGCTAAAAAAAACGGCTATTACAAAAAATAATTGTCTCATCTCTTTCGTATTAAATTCCAGATGCGTTTGAAAGTTTAATTTGTCCAGTTCCAACAGGAATACTGAATTTGATTAAAGCAGGAATTTTTTTAGCATCGGCAGTGAGCCAAATAATGTTTTGATCTTTCCCTTTTAACACTTTTGTTTTAGCGCCAATAGACAATTTATAACATTCTTTTGTTCCTAAATTACCAACCGAAATGGATTCTTTTCCCATAAATTTAACCACAACTGGGATTTCTTTTTCGTCAAACACTACTTGAAAAGATTTCGTCTGTCCGTTTTTATAATTCTGAAAATCAATGGTTCTGAGTTTATAAATCAGCGAAACAATGTCTTGGGTTCCGTTGGCAATGCTAAAGGTAGTTTTCTCTTCTGGACTATTTATTTTTTTCGAAGTACTGTTTATGGTTCTTCCGTCGGGTTTAAAAACATATTTTTCCGTTTTAGAAAACTTTCCTTCTAAAATATTTCTTTTGTACAAACTGGGTTTCAAAGTAGTTGGATTTACATAGGATTCGTATAAATCTCTAATTTTAAAAAAAGAATCCCATTTGCTGAAAGTGGCAGCAGAACAGCTCAAATGCAAAAAGGTGTTTTTGGATGTTTTAATTGTTTCCGTTTCCATGGTTACTTGAGCCAAATGAGTCATCAATCCGCTCATGTTGTAGGAGGCGGCAAAAACCAATTTTTCACCTGATTTTATTTGTGAAAAACTACTGATACTGAAAAGTAGGAAGCTTAAAAAGCATAAAATATTTTTCATTATTTTTAAATTAAATATGTATGGTGTTTAAACTCTCCTCCCAGCTTTTTATTTCAATTCCAAAAGTGGTTTTAATCTTCGATTTATCCAAAACACTATATTTTGGTCTTTCTGCCGGCGTCGGATAACTTGTGGTTGGAATGGGTTGTAAATCGATACTAATTTGATTTATCTCCAGAATTTTTTTGGCAAAATCAAACCAACTACAGCTCCCTTCGTTACTGAAATTGTAAATCCCGTAGTTGGAAGTTGGAAGTTGGAAGTTGGAACAGATAATATTAATCAACGCCTCTGCTAAATCGACAGCATTAGTAGGAGTACCTATTTGATCATTAACAATGCTTAAAGAGGTTCTTTCTCGACCCAATCGTAGCATGGTTTTCATAAAATTATTTCCAAATTGAGAATAAACCCACGATGTTCTGATGATAAAATAGGTGTCAAGTATTTCCTGAATGGCTTTCTCTCCGTCAAGTTTTGTTTGTCCGTAAACACTCTTGGGATTTGTAGAATCTTTTTCAGAATAGGGTTGCGTTTTATTGCCATCGAAAACAAAATCAGTAGAAATATGTACTAAAATCTTTTTGTGTTTTTTACACAACTCAGCCAAATTTTTCGAACCAATAACATTAATTGAATGTGCTTTTTCTAGTTCGCTTTCTGCTTTATCAACAGCGGTATAAGCAGCCGCATTAATACAAAAATCAGGTTTTGATTCAGCAAAAATTTTATCGCAATTTTCTAAATTTGTAATATCTAAATCAGTTGATGAACAGAAAACAAATTCAATATTTGGATAGTTTCCCGCAATAAATTGAATCGATTGTCCTAACTGTCCACTCGCTCCTGTTACTAAAACTACCATGCTTTTTTGGCATTTTTTAGAGTTGGCAAAACTTTATCTTTTTCTGAAACTATCAATTCATGCTCGGAGAATTGCCAATCAATATTAATTTCTGGATCATTATACAGAATTCCTCCTTCGGATTCCCTATTGTAAAAATTATCACATTTGTAAAAAAAAGTAGCCGTTTCACTCAACACCACAAAACCATGTGCAAAGCCTCTTGGAATAAACAATTGTTTTTTGTTTTCTGCACTAAGCAGGATAGAAACTTTTTCACCATAAGTAGCAGATTCTGGTCTAATATCAACAACAATGTCGAGTACTTCTCCATCAATTACACGAACCAATTTTGCTTGAGCATGTTCGCCTGTTTGATAATGTAAGCCTCGCAAAACCCCTTTTGTAGAAAAAGATTGGTTATCTTGTACAAAATGTACTTTTTGGCCGATACCTTCTTGAAACCTTTTTTCATTAAAACTTTCCATAAAATAACCCCTTTCGTCATAAATAACCTTGGGTTCTATACTGTAACAGTCTAACGCATTTGTAGGTATAAAATTCATTGTACTTGGTTTTTTGAGGACAAATTTAAAGTGTAAGTTTAATTATATTAAGAAACAGAATTGTTTACTTCAGTTAATGATAACTGTTTTTGTTTTTTGTAAAAACTGACAAAAAATCGAATCAAAACAAATAGAATGATAAAAAATAATGGTAAAACAAATTTCAATTTTCCATTCGTGCTTTTTGTGTTTTTTATATTCAAAATCACGCTATTGTCTTTTACTATTTTGTCAATATTTACGAACTCTATTCGAAGATTTCCTTGTTCTGAGACTAATAAATCTTTAGTTTTAATAATGTCATTTAGTTGGGTATTTTCATTGTAATAAACCAATTTTTCACTTTTTTGTGAACCGTTGACTGATTTCGAAAAACTTCCTAAAACATCATTAATTTGTGAAATTATGGTGTCATTCTGAACCATCTTTATAGAAAGATTGTTGAAAACATTTTTTTGGATTTTTTGGTAATATTCCGATTCATTTAAATATTTTAACAATGGTTGAACCATTTTCTCATCATTCGTTGCTTTATTTGTTGTAAATGAAATACTATGATAGGTGTAATTTTTACTGGTTACATTCTCTTTTATGATTTCTTTAATATCACTTTCCTCAGCCATCAACTTAATTAATTCAAAGTTTTCTGGCTTATTTTCAATAAATCGATACACATCAAAAATGGGCTGAATCTTAATATTTAAGAGTCTTTTTGGTTCTTTAACACCAATAACTTCTTTAAGAAAAACCGTGTCTCCTTCATTAATTTTTGACTGAATTAAATCTATTTTAGAATATAAATAATCTGTGCTGCCAAAATTAGGTGTCACTATAATTTGGTGATCATACGTTTTAGTAGTCTTATCCAAATATATACCAAGCCCAAGCCCTAAAATCAATAATGTAGCCGTAATGATTCTATTTCTAACAAAAAACTGTATTACTCTAAATAATGATTTATTTATTCTTTGCATGAATGTCTTCATGCTTTTTGAAATTTGCCCTAAATCAATTTCTTGATCATCTTGATTAATAACTGTCTTTTTACTCATCTTTTTTTGTTTTTTGTCTGTCTCCATTTAAATCTAATTGCAAATTTGGTTCAAAAGTACTGTTTTTTATAATTTGTTTAATGCATCCACCATTTTTCTATCATTACTGAGTCTAGGTGTTTTATTCTGTCCGCCCAATTTCCCAATGGATTTCATATAATCTTGAAATCCATTTTTAACGACTTTTGTAACAACCACTTTTCGCAACACATTGCCTCCAATCAAATCATCGTAATAAATGTTTTGCTTTCGCATGGCAATGTCTAAGGCTTCGGCAAAAGCATCCATGTTTTCAGGTTCTCCCGAAGCATCAGAATCAAATTCAATAAACCATTCGTGATAAGGCAATCCGCCTAACGGCGGATTTATTTGAGGTGCTACAGTAAATTCATTAATTCGAATATTTGTGCCTGTAGTCGCTTCTTGCAAGGCGCTTTCTACCTCTTTTCCTATTACATGTTCTCCAAAAGCCGAAATATAATGTTTGATTCTGCCCGAAACAATCACTCGATAGGGTTTTAAACTAGTAAACTGAACCGTATCACCAATATTGTAGCCCCAAAGTCCCGCATTGTTAGAAATTATTAAAACATAATTTACATGTATTTCAACTTCGCCAATGGTGTGTCTCTTTGGATTTTCAATATAAAAATCGTCACTTTTGATAAATTCATAAAAAATTCCGGAATTCAAAAGCAACAACATTCCCTTTTCTTTTTGTGAATCTTGATAGGCAAAAAACCCTTCCGAAGCGGGAAATAATTCTATACTATCTACTTTTCTACCGATTAAATTTTCAAATTTTGCGCGATACGGTTCATAATTGACACCGCCATAAATAAACAAATTGAAGTTTTTGAAAATTTCGCCAACAGGCTTCACTCCTTTTTGATTCAATTTTTCGAAATACATTTGCACCCAAGACGGAATTCCTGAAATCACGGTCATATTTTGATCAAAAGTTTCTTCAACAATCGTGTTTACTTTGGTTTCCCAATCTTCTATGCAATTGGTTTCCCAAGATGGCATTCGGTTCTTTTGTAAATAGTTGGGAACAAAATGCGCCACAATTCCAGACAATCTCCCCAGTTTTATTCCGTGTTTTTCTTCTAAAATAGGACTTCCTTGCAGAAAAATCATTTTCCCATTTACAAAATCGGCATTTCCTGTTTCGTGAATATAATGCAGAATAGCATTTCGAGCTGCTTCAATATGATAGGGCATAGATTCGGCAGTTAGCGGAATGTATTTGGCTCCCGAAGTGGTTCCCGATGTTTTTGCAAAATAAAGTGGTTTCCCTTTCCATAGGATATTTTCTTCGCCTTTTACTACCTTATCAATGTACGTTTTCAACTCTTCATAATCCCGAATTGGCACTTTTTTTGCAAAATCGGCGGCTGTTTTTATTTGGTTAAAATCATGATCTTTACCAAATTGAGTGTCCTTAGCTTGACGAATTAAATCTTCAAAAACTCTTTTTTGGGTTTCGACCGGATTATTTGCCCAAAGTTGGGTTTTCCAATAAATAACTTCGGCAAATAATTTAGCAAATACTGATTTTATTGACATTTATTTATTTTTAATTCCTCTTTTTTTGAGATGCTTGACTGGACTTTTCTTCTTTTTGGACTTGTTTTCGTAGTTCTAACTCTTCTTTTGAAGGCGATAAATCAATTTTTGAAGGCAAATCTTCAGTAGAGGCTAATATAGAATCTTTGCTAAATTTGGCATATTCCAAATCACCTGTTAAGACTTTTTGAATGGATTGAATATAGGCCTCATTTTTTTTTAATGCCACGGATAATGAATCCGACTTTAGGGCAAGTTGCGTAGCCTCTCTCTTTAATTTGGAAGACGAATACCCGGGGATAAACTCTCGCAAAGGAGTAAAAGCAATAATAACGGTGGTAAACGAAATCAACAAAATTGCACCCAAACTAGCCAAAACAAAGACATTCATCAGATTTAATCGGAAAGAAAAAATTTCTTCAAAAGTATCTTCATTTAAAATAACCAAGCGGTTTTTTAAAAATAATTGATGGCGGAAATTTTCCTTTTCTAGTCTGGTTTTAGACATGGCTTTTGTTTAAGTTACAAATATAGGAATTAATGTATTTCTCGGTTTTTTTATTGATGACAGAAAGAGGAAATAGGATATTTAAGACTAGGATTCGCTTTGCCGATTTTAAATAATTAAAGTAAAATCAATTTATGTTACGTATTTCTATTTATCTTTGTTTTTCAATTTTTTAAAAATTTGCTTCGGCAATAAAATATTATAATATGGGAAATTTTGGTATAACAGAAATACTTATTATTCTGGCAATTGTTTTGTTGCTTTTTGGCGGTAAAAAAATTACAGAAATAATGAATGGTTTAGGTAGTGGCGTAAAAGAATTTAAAAACGCCGCTAAAGACGATCATGACTCCTCAAAAAAAGAGGAAACTAAAGAATAAATTTTCTTTAAATTTCAATTTTTAAAAATTCCAAATTCCAATGTCACACTGAGCTTGTCGAAGTGAATTGGATTTTGGATTTTTCTTTTTTAAGTTTTACAAAACCATCGTCAACTGAATTCGCTTCCTTTCTTCATCAACCTCAAGCACTTTTACTTGCAGCTGTTGGTGGAGTTTTACTACTTCATTTACATCGCTCAAAAAACCAGTTTTAAGTTGAGAGATGTGAACCAAACCACTTTCTTTAATTCCGACATCGACAAAACAACCAAAAGCCGTGATGTTGTTTACAATTCCAGGCAAAATCATTCCTGATTTTAAATCTTTGATGGTTTTTACATTGGGGTCAAATTCGAAAATTTTGGCTGCTTTTCGTGGATCTAATCCTGGTTTTTCGATTTCTTTGAGAATGTCTTTTAAAGTTAAAATTCCTATGGTTGGAGTCACATAGTTTTCGGGATTGATTAAAGCAATTTTTTCTTTATTTCCAATAATATCCGGAACTGAAACAGCTAACTCTTTTGCCATTTTTTCAACAATTCCGTAGGCTTCGGGATGCACTCCCGAATTGTCTAACGGATTTTTTCCATCTTTAATTCTAATAAACGCCGCTCCTTGTTCAAATGCTTTTTCGCCCAATCGAGGTACTTTTTTGAGTTGCTTTCGGTCTTGAAATGCCCCATTTTCTGAACGATATTGCACAATATTTTCGGCAAGCTTCTCTCCTATTCCACTCACATAACTCAACAAATGTTTGCTCGCTGTATTGATGTTGATTCCAACAGAATTGACACAACGAATTACTGTATTATCTAGTTCTTCTTTCAATTTAGTTTGGTCTACATCGTGCTGGTACTGCCCCACTCCTATTGCTTTTGGGTCAATTTTTACCAACTCAGCTAATGGATCTGACAATCGCCGACCTATAGAAACCGAACCCCGAACAGTAACATCGAAATTGGGAAATTCTTCTCTGGCAATTTTACTAGCCGAATAAACCGATGCTCCCGCCTCGGAAACTATAAAAACTTGAACTGGTCTATCAAAAGCAATTTTCTTGATGAAAAACTCGGTTTCGCGACTGGCTGTTCCGTTTCCGATAGAAATGGCATCAATATTATAAGCATTGACCATTGATTTTATCTTTTTCATCGCCATTCCTGATTCGTTTTGTGGCGCATGCGGATAAATGGTTTCGTTGTACAACAAATCGCCTTTTTCATCCAAACAAACTACTTTACAACCACTTCTAAAACCTGGGTCTATAGCCAAAATTCTTTTTTCGCCCAATGGTGGTGCTAACAATAATTGCCCTAAATTAGTGGCAAAAACCTGAATCGAAAAGGCATCCGCTTTGACTTTGGCTTCTTGTAACACTTCATTAGAAATCGACGGTTGTAACAATCGTTTGTAACTGTCTTCTATGGCTAATTTCAGATGAGAAAACGAAGGCGAATTCTTTTTTTTGATTACAATTGAATCCATTAAATCAAAGGCTTCTTCGGTATCGACTTCAATTTTTAGTTTTACAAAACCTTCATTTTCAGCTCGAAGCATGGCTAATAATCGGTGAGAGGGTGTTTTGGATAAATTTTCGGACCAATCAAAATACTGAGTAAACTTTTGTGCTCCTTCAGTTATTGCGAGTTCCGAGGCAATCCCTTTCTTTTTGACAATTTGAGATTCGATGCTTGCTTTGCGTTGAAACAATCTTCTAACGCTTTTTCGAACTACAAAATCTTCGTTAATCCATTCGGCTACAATGTCTCTAGCTCCTTTCAAAGCTTCGTCTTCATTGATTATATTTTGATTCAAATATTGAGTTGCCAGAAAATCGACATCATCGTTTTTTTGCAATAAAAGTAGTTTTGCCAACGGCTCTAAACCATTTTCCCGTGCCGCATCTGCTTTTGTTTTTTTCTTCTTTTTGAATGGTAAATACAAATCTTCTAGTTCCTGTAAATCGAAACTTGTATCGATTTGTCTTTTTAATTCTGAAGATAATTGACCTTGTTCTTCTATCGTTTTTAAAATTGTTTCTTTTCGTTTTAAAATAGACTCGTACTCTTTTTGCAATTTGGCTATTTGTTCGATTTGAACTTCATCTAAATTGCCGGTTTGGTCTTTTCGGTAGCGAGATATAAACGGAATTGTGCAATCGTCTTGTAATAATTGTACTGTTTTTTGAATATTGATAACAGCGGTATTAACTGATTTTGATATAAATTGTAGGTTGGTCATTATTTAAAATTGATTCTTTATGGTCTTTGATTTTTCTTTCGTTGAAAACACAAAAATAGCTTCTGCAACTATAAATAATTGTAAATTAACTAACTTATTTTAATTTTATATTGTCATATTACATACATTTGCTTAAATTTCTGTTGAAATAACCTACTAAATATTAATTTTTAAATTTCTCATTATGAAAAAGATTCTTCTTATTTCTGTTCTTTTTACAAGCTTTCTTTTCTCGTCTTGTGGCGATGATTTAGAAGATTTATTAGATGTTTCTTTCGAAGTGCCAATCGTAGAAGAAATTGATGTCGACGTTGCTGGCGGAACTAATTCTTTAAACAAATCTGTAGTGTTTAGTCTGTCAGAAGAAACCGAAACCAATAAGTATTTAGACAAATTAAAATCACTTGAAATTAAAAAAATGACTTATAAAGTTATTGATTTTACTGGTGATGCTACTGGAAAAATTACTGCTTCTTTAAAAGCTGATGGAGCAACTCTTCATTCTATTACTGATGTTACAGTAAAAACTGCTTTTGATAATGCAACTATTTATGAAGTAACTAATAAATCGGCTTTAGCTACTGCAGCTACTTCTCTTTTGCAAAACAAAACAATTAGTCTTGAGACTAGTGGACAAACTGTTTCAACAACTGCTATGAATTTTAAAATTGAAGTAACTTTAGAATTAGGCGTTGTTGCTAATCCTTTGTAAGTAACTGTCTTTTAAAATATAAAAAAACGCTACTAAAATTTAGTAGCGTTTTTTATGAAAAATAGTTTTTAGTCTTGAACGATAAAGTCTTTAGATTCCTCTTCTTTTTGAAATTCAGGTTGAATATTGATGTGGTTAATTTGAAACTTATCTAGCAGAACTTGTTCTATTTTGGATAATAAAATAGTAAAATCACTAATTTTTATATCCTCTAAAAAATCTAAATGGGCTTCGAGGTGTAATTCGTGTTCGTTTAAATGCCAAACATGAATATGGTGTAATTTAGAAACGCCTGAGATTTTATGAACCTCATCTACTATTTCATTAATATCGATATGACTAGGAGTAAAAAGCATCAAAATTTTGGTAGAATCTCGAAGTAAATCTAAGCCAATGAAAATAAGATAAACGGCAATGGCAAAAGTAAGAAGGCTATCAATCCAATAAATATGATAATATTTCATTAAAATTCCGCCAATTAAAACAGCTACCGAAGCCATCATATCGGTAAACAAATGAATGTAGGCCGATTTCATATTCAAATTGTTTTCTGCTTGCTTTTTAAGCAATATAGCAGAGAATCCATTAACAACTATTCCTAAAATTGAAAGCCAGATAACCAAATTGGATTGGATAACTTGTGGATGAAAAAATCGATTAATAGCTTCAAAAACAAGATATAAAGCTACAATAATCAAGGTTAAAGCATTAATAAAAGCGGTTAAAATCTCGGCACGTTTATAACCGAATGTTTGACTTAGCGAGGCTTTTTTTGTTGCTAATTGATGAGCGATATAACTAAAAACGAGCGATAAAACATCTGAAAAATTGTGTAAAGCATCTGAAATCAAAGCTAAACTTCCTGATAAAACACCTCCTATAAGCTGAGCAACCGTAATAACACAATTTAAAACAATAGAAAACAGAAGGTTTTTACCTCCTACTTCTGGATGATTATGGTGTTGATGTGCCAAAGTATTGTTTAACAACTAATTTTATCAACTCTATTTTGATGTCTTCCGCCTTCAAAATCGGTATTTATAAAAGTTTCAACCATTTCTACTGCTTGTTGAATAGAAGTAAAACGAGCAGGAATACTAATTACATTCGCATCATTGTGTAAGCGAGTTAAATAAGCAATTTCTTTTGTCCAACACAAACCAGCTCTCACTTTCTGATGTTTATTGACAGTCATTGCAATTCCGTTTCCTGAGCCACAAATTACAATACCAAAATCAGCATTTCCTTCCGATACATCTTTGGCTACAGCATGACCAAAGTCAGGATAATCAACACTATCTACTGTATCTGTTCCGTAATTAGTTACTTGATGCCCTTTAGATTCTAAAAACTGTACAATTGCTTTTTTATAATCAGGTCCTGCGTGATCGTTTCCAATGGAGATTTTCATATTTTTAAATTTTTGATTCTATCAAGCAAATTTAGACAAACTAGTACTTATTTTTATATAAGTTGTTCAAAATATCTAACTGTTTTATTATTAGTTTTTTAGCCTATAAAGCCATTAACGTTAATTTAATTTTTAAGCCAATAAAAGTTTTAAATGTAAATAAAATGTAAAATATTTGTTATGTTAATATTTATTTATAAACGATTGAAAATCAGTTAATATTAATTTAACATCATTTGTTTATAAGTTGAGATAGAAATTTAGAACTATTTCTTGTTTCTATTAAAAAAAATTGTAATCCAAAACAGGAATTAAAAAAACAACTTTAGTTTGTGGTTTTTTTATAAAAGTTACAAGTGTAAATTTACGTTTTGTTAACAATAAAGAAACAATTAGTTGTTTACAAAAAGAACTAATTTTTGGTTGTCAACAACTGTTAATTCAATTTTAAAAAAGGTTTAAAATGACTGTTTTAAGATAAAAAAAGTATGTTAATAAATCGTTATAAAATCATTTAACTCACAAAATTGAATTTTAAAAATAAATTTATTACCACTATCAACACACTATAATAACCATTAAAAAATAAATTTTAATTTCCTTTTCTTTTTGTTGTTTTTAATAGATGTTGACAACTTTAACTATTTTTAAGATTAAAATTTTAATTCTGTGAATTCTTCTAATTTTAGTATTGTAGAAACTTTTAAAAGTTATAATTTAAATAAATCTATTCTCTATTCTCTATTTTTTATGTTCTTCTTTGTAATTTTAGACTTTTAAGAAATAAATTATGAGTAAGAAATTACGAAAGCCCGTTAAAAAAGAGAAAGACTTCTCTGAAAAAATTATAAAAATACTAGCTCAAAATGCTAATAAAGCCTATAATTACAAGCAAATAGCTGCTATTTTAGAACTCGATGATACCAAAAGTAGAAACGAAATTATAAGAGATTTAAAAATCCTCGCTTCTTCCAAAAAAATAATAGAATCAGAACCAGGAAAGTATTTAGTCAAAGCTGTTAGTCAAGATTATTACGAAGGAAAAATAGATATGACTGGTCGAAAAACCGCTTATTTTGTTTGTTCTGATTTAGAAGAAGATGTTTTTATTCCGACCAATAATCTTAACAGAGCTTTAGATAAAGATACCGTAAAAGTCTATGTTTATAATCGTAGAAAAGGCAGAAGACCCGAAGGCGAAGTAATTGAAGTGATAGAAAGAGCCAAAACCGATTTTGTAGGTGTTATTGCCATTCATCCCAACTTTGCTTTTGTCTCGACTGCCAATCCCAAAATGTACACCGATATTTTTATTCCAAAAGATAAAATAGGCGAAGCTCAAAACGGAGATGTGGTTTTAGTTCATATCGAAGATTGGCCAAAAAGAGCCGATAGTCCTTTTGGAAATGTGATTAAAATATTAGGAAAACCAGGAGAACATGATACCGAAATTCATGCTATTTTAGCTGAATATGGTTTACCTTCTGAATTTCCTGTGGAGGTGGAAGTCTATGCTCAAAAAATTGATACTTCAATCAATGAGGAAGAAATAAAAAAACGGCGTGATATGCGCGATACACTGACTTTTACCATTGATCCAAAAGATGCTAAGGATTTTGATGATGCACTTTCTTTCAAAAAATTAGAAAATGGAAATTACGAAATAGGAATCCATATCGCCGATGTTTCACATTATTTACAAGAAGGAACTATTCTGGATGATGAAGCCTATCAACGAGCTACTTCGGTTTATTTAGTGGATAGAGTCGTGCCAATGTTGCCTGAAGTTTTGTCAAATTTTGCTTGTTCTTTGCGACCTCAAGAAGAAAAATATACTTTTTCGGCTATTTTTGAAATTTCCGAAAAAGCCAAAGTAATCAATCAATGGTTTGGAAGAACCGTGATTTATTCTGATCAACGATTTGCTTACGAAGAAGCGCAACATATAATTGAAAGCAACACTAGAAAATTAAATTCCGAAGAAAAAGAGTTGCTTCTTGACGACACAAATAAAAATAAATTTAAGTCGTCAAAAACTAAAGAAAATACTATTCCAGCTGAAATTTCAATTACTGGAAATTCTTATCAAGTTTCGGATGAAATTGTGGCAGCAACCCTAAAAATGCAAGATTTAGCCAAAATTTTAAGAAGAGATAGAATGAATAACGGCGCTATTTCTTTTGATAAAGTAGAAGTTAAATTTAATTTAGATAATGAAGGCGAACCCGAAGGTGTTTATTTTAAAGTGTCTAAGGATGCCAATCATTTAATTGAAGAATTTATGCTTTTGGC
>CAMAWK010000045.1 GCA_945861915.1 Flavobacterium psychrophilum
TGTTTACGATGTCGCCAGTAAACAATAACAAATCGGAGTTTTGCTCATTAATTAAATCAATGGCGTAATTTATTTTATCGGGATTGTCGAAACTACCACTGTGAATATCTGATATTTGAGTGATTTGAAAACCATCAAAAGCATCGGGCAAATCAGCAAAAAATAACGTTTGTTTGATGACTTTAAAATTATACTTCCCAATGGTCATTCCATAAATTAATGACAGAAATGGAAGTGCCGCAATACTTAGAGCCAATTGACTCACAAATTGTCTTCGTTCGGGCAAAAAAGAGGCTTCTTTATCATAATTGGCAAAATAATTCCGAGAGCCTATGATAAATCGCAACACATCTTCCAGTGCCATTAAGAGAGTAATAATTAATTTAGGAATTAACATTAATAATAATAGCCCAAGTGTGAGCATTGTCATGGGAGTTTGTCCCACACTTCTATCAAATTTTGAAAATTGATAAAAAATAAATACAATCGTTGCGAACGAAATCAAACAATAGAACAACAAAACCCAACGTGCTTTTACAACCGTTTTTACAGCCTGAAAAGCATACAATTCAATAATAGCGATAAGTGTAAAAAGAATAATCCAGCGAAAAGCCATCTGCTTAATTTTTTAAGCAAATTAACGAAGAAAGTTTCTGTCAATTTTAATTATTAAATATATTTTAACAATGCTTTAATTTCTAGGAAAAACAACCCTCAGATTTTTGAAAGTTTACCTACTTTTACAGTCAAAATTTATTTTTATGTCACAAAAACGCCTTTACCTTCTCGATGCATACGCACTAATATTTCGTGGTTATTTTGCCTTTATAAAAAATCCGCGTATCAACTCTAAAGGAATGGATACATCAGCCATTATGGGATTTATGAATGCTCTGATGGATGTCATTAAACGTGAAAAACCCGATCATCTGGCAGTAGCTTTTGACAAAGGTGGAAGTACCTATCGTTATGAAATGTATCAAGAATATAAAGCGCATCGCGACGAAACTCCAGAAGCTATAAAAATTGCTGTTCCGTATATTCAAGAATTGTTAAAAGCCATGCACATTCCCATTATTGAAGTTGCCGGTTTTGAAGCCGACGATTTAATTGGAACGTTAGCCAAACAAGCCGAAAAAGAGGATTTTAAAGTATTTATGGTAACGCCCGATAAAGATTTTGCACAGCTCGTGTCCGAAAATATTTTTATGTACAAACCAGCTCGAATGGGAAATGACATCGAAATTTGGGGCATTCCAGAAGTATTGGCCAAATTCGAAATCGAACGACCAGAACAAGTGATTGATTACCTTGGAATGATGGGTGATGCAGCTGATAATATTCCGGGTTTACCTGGTGTTGGCGAAGTTACAGCCAAAAAATTTTTGAAAGAATTTGGTTCAATGGAAAATCTTTTAGCTAATACCGACAAGCTAAAAGGTGCGATGAAAGAAAAAATAGAGGCCAATGCCGATAAAGGAATTCTATCTAAAAAATTGGCTCGAATTCTTTTAGATTGTCCAGTAACTTTTAATGCTACTGATTACGAACTTTCTAAACCTGATGTTGAAAAAACCGATGCACTTTTCAATGAATTGGAATTCCGTCAAATGAAAGCACAATTCGATAAATATTTCCTCTCCCCAACCCTCTCCGAGGGAGAGGGAGTTGAAACTGGAAATAGCCAGACTAAAAAGACTCATGCTAAAAAATCGAATGAAGATCAATTCGACTTATTTGGATTTTACGACGAATCAGACTCTGCTCCTTCCCCTTTGGGGAAGGCTGGGATGGGGACTTTAGAAAATACAGAGCATTTTTATCAAACAATTCAAGGGGATTTGCCTGTGAAATTATTATTACAAAATTTATTAAATCAAACTTCGGTTTGTTTTGATACGGAAACTACTGGAATTGATGGCTTGAATGCCGAATTAGTTGGAGTGTCTTTTTCATGGGAAAAAGGAAAAGGATTTTACGTTCCGTTTCCTGAAAATCAAGACGAAGCACAAATTTTAGTCGATAAATTCAAACCGTTTTTCGAAAATGAAGCCATCGAAAAAATTGGGCAAAACATTAAATACGATTTGAAAATTCTTTCTCGTTATGGAGTTCAAATCAAAGGAAAATTATTTGACACCATGATTGCGCATTACCTCATCAACCCTGATATGCGTCACAATATGGATGTTTTATCCGAAACGTATTTAAAATATTCGCCAAAATCTATCGAAACTTTAATCGGAAAAAAAGGTAAAAACCAACTTTCCATGCGAGATGTAGCTTTAGAAGAGATCAAAGAATATGCTGCTGAAGATGCTGATATTACGTTTCAATTGAAACAAAATTTTAGCCCGATTCTCGATAAAGCTGAAACTAAAAAATTATTTGTTGAAATCGAAATTCCACTTATTCCTGTTCTTGCAGCGATGGAAATGGAAGGGATTAATTTAGACGTTCCCTATTTAAAATCGATGTCGGTTGAAATGGCAAAAGAAAGTGCAGCATTAGAACAAAAAATATACGAAACGGCTGGCGAGAAATTCAATTTGGCTTCACCTAAACAACTCGGCGATATTTTATTCGATAAAATGAAAATTGGCGGAACCAAACAAAAGAAAACCAAAACGGGTCAATATGCCACTGGCGAAGAAATTTTAAGCTATTTAGAAAAAGACAATCCTATTGTAAAAGACATTCTCGAATGGCGACAAATGGTTAAATTACAAAGCACTTATATCGATGCTTTACCAAATCAATTAGATAAAAAAACAGGACGTGTTCACACTGATTATATGCAAACTGTTGCTGCAACGGGTCGTTTGAGTTCAAATAATCCAAACTTGCAAAACATCCCGATTCGCACCGAACGCGGACGATTGATTCGTAAAGCATTTATCGCTCGTGACGAAAATTACACCTTGCTTTCTGCCGATTACTCGCAGATAGAACTTCGAATTATTGCGGCGCTATCTGGTGAAGAAAACATGATTAAAGCGTTTCAAAACAATGAAGACATCCACAAAAGCACTGCTGCAAAAGTATTCAATGTTCCATTGGAAGAAGTTACCAAAGAACAACGTAGTAATGCCAAAACCGTGAATTTCGGAATTATTTATGGGGTTTCTGCCTTTGGACTTTCAAATCAAACTTCGTTGTCACGAAAAGAAGCAGCAGAATTGATTGATGCGTATTATGCTACTTATCCAAAACTAAAATCGTACATGTCTAACCAAGTCGATTTTGCTAGAGAACATGGTTATGTACAAACCGTTTTAGGAAGACGTCGTTATTTAAAAGATATTAATTCGGCCAATATGATGGTAAAAAGTGGCGCCGAGCGAAATGCGGTAAACGCACCCATTCAAGGTTCGGCTGCTGATATTATCAAAATTGCGATGATTAATATTCACAAAAAACTAACTTCGGAGAATTGGAAATCAAAAATGTTATTACAAGTACACGATGAGCTAGTGTTTGACGTTCATAATTCTGAATTAGAAAAAATAAAACCAATCATTAAATACGAAATGGAAAATGCTTTTAAATTAGATGTTCCATTAGAAGTAGAAATGGGAGTTGGTAAAAATTGGTTGGAGGCGCATTAAATTTTAGATTGTAGATTTTTGACTTTATATTTCATTTATGATTCAAAGCAACTATGTCATTCTTAGGAATCTAATAAACTTATACAAATAATGGATAATATAAGCGAAGAAGAAATAATTCAATTCTTAAAAGAAGAAACTTACGAAGAAGTAATCACATCTGAAACTGATGTTTTTAACAAATGTGGAATCAGCGGCGATGATTCCCACGAATTGATTGAAAAATATCAGATGAAATATAACGTATATATGACAAACTATTTGTGGTATTTTCATTGTGATGAAGAAGGAAGTTCTTTCTTTACAAGTATGTTTTTTAAACCACCTTATAAAA
Source organism: Flavobacterium psychrophilum (assembly GCA_945861915.1). Lineage (GTDB taxonomy): Bacteria > Bacteroidota > Bacteroidia > Flavobacteriales > Flavobacteriaceae > Flavobacterium > Flavobacterium psychrophilum_E. Next base: position 3,943 of record CAMAWK010000045.1, read on the forward strand.
GAGTAGCACGAATTTCAATCACTCCAAAAATATTAACTGAATTTGCTAACTCAAAGAAATGGAACATTGATTATCCTGGACATAAATTGCCAAAATACCGTTATGACATTATATTTAATCAAATTGTTTTATTATTTATTCTAATATGGCTGATTTATTCTTTAGTAACAAAATATTTTTAAAATTAAACCTTTAGATAATTAATATGTTTCCGAAAATCATAACTGCTATACCAAAACGGGATTATAAACCCGACCGCTCGGGACGGAAAAAATTTTCGAGCTATCCATCACGACTTTATTTTGTTATATCCTAGCCATCGGATTATTTTTTATTTCAACCCAAACTGATAAATAGTGGTTTGTGTGTATAATTCATCTGGATTTAGCATGGTTGAAGGAAAACTAGGCTGGTTAGGCGAATCTGGGAAATGCTGCATTTCTAAACAAAATCCTGAGCGAAAATCGTATCGATTTGAGTTTTTTCCTTTGTTTATACCATCTAAAAAATTACCCGTGTAAAATTGAACACCTGGCTCGGTAGTAAATGCCTTTAATTCAATACCTGTCGAAGATTCTGAAACGGTTGCTACCCAACTCAATTCGTTGTTTTCTTTATTCAAAACCCAATTCTGATCGTAGCCGTTTGCCTGAATTAAAGGAAGGTAATTATCATTTATTCTTTCTCCTATTTTATGAGCCAGTCTAAAATCCAAGGGCGTATTGGCGACGCTTCGGATTTCTCCAGTAGGAATCATGGTGTCATCGGATGGAGTAAAACTATCTGCATTGAGAACCAATTCGTGTGAGTCTATGGTGCCAACTCCCGCTCCTTTCAGATTAAAATACACATGATTGGTTAAATTAACTAACGTTGTAGCATCGGTTTTTGCCCAATACTCTATTTTAATTTCGTTGGCATTGGTCAATGTATAAGTAACTTTTACTAACAAATTTCCTGGAAAACCTTCTTCGCCATCATTAGATAGGTAGCTTAGTTCTATTGCTTCTTCTCCGTTTTTGGTTAGAAAAGGATTGGCATCCCAAACTTTTTTGTCAAAGCCTTTTTGTCCTCCGTGAAGGGTGTTGGGCCCGTTATTGGTATAAAGCGAATAGGTTTTATTATCTAGTTCAAAATTACTTTTGGCAATTCTATTAGCAAAACGACCTACAATTGCCCCAAAATATTTTTCCTCTATTTGATATTCATCAATAGATTCCAATCCCAAAACTACATCAACCCATTCGTTTTGATTATTTGGAACTATCAAACTAACTATTCTAGCTCCAAAATTAGTTATTTGACAAACCAATCCGTTTTTGTTTTTCAGGTTGTAGAGCCTTACTTCTTTTCCGTCAATTTGGGTTGTGAAATTAGTTTGTGTTAAAATTTCAGAAATCATTTTAATGTCTGGATTGTTGTTAGAATAAATAGCTGTTTTTGAAATAGAAAATAAACTTTATTTTACCTTTCTAACTTTTTGCTCCCATTCCCAAGCACTGGCTACAGCTTCGTCAAGAGTAGATTGGGTTTTCCAACCTAAAACCGATTTTGCTTTATCAGTGTTTGCGTATGCAATGGTCACATCACCTTCTCTTCGGTCAACAATGCTGTAAGGCAATTTAGTACCACTCATTTTTTCGAAGCTATTGATAACATCTAAAACCGAACTTCCTGTTCCAGTTCCTAAATTAAAGGTTTCTACTGCCGCTTCATTTTGTTTCTTAATCAAACGCTCTAAAGCAATTACATGCGCTTTGGCAAGATCGACCACATGAATATAATCACGAATACAGGTTCCGTCTGGCGTAGGATAATCATTGCCATACACCATTAATTCTTTGCGAATTCCTAATCCGGTTTGGGTAATAAATGGAACTAAATTTTGCGGAACTCCAATAGGCAATTCCCCAATATTGATGGATGGATGCGCTCCAATTGGATTAAAATAACGCAACAAAATGGCTTTTATATTACTTACTTTGGTTACATCGGTAATGATTTCTTCGCCAATTTGTTTGGTATTCCCATAAGGAGACAAGGCGGGTTGTACTGGTGAACTTTCGGTGATAGGCATCGTTTCTGCTTGGCCGTAGACCGTGCAAGAAGAACTGAAAATAAAGTTAGCTACTGGTTTTTTCTCTAATTCTTGTAAAATATACACTAAACTAGCAATGTTATTTTCATAGTACAACAATGGATTTGTAACACTCTCTCCTACTGCTTTTGAGGCTGCAAAATGAATGATATTATCAACATCAGAATGTCTTTTGAAAAAATCAATCACCGATTCCTTGTTTCTTAAATCAATGTTTTCAAAAACAGGTAATTTTCCAGAGGTTGCAAAAATACCTTCTACCACCTCTTCGGATGAATTAGAAAGATTATCAATAATTACTACTTCGTATCCTGCATTCTGTAATTCAACAACGGTATGTGATCCAATGAATCCTAAACCTCCTGTAACTAATATTTTCATTTTCTTGTAATTAAATGTTTTTTATTATTCTATTTCGAATTTAAATTAATGAGCTTTGTTTTAGTTGTAAGTATAAAAAAACTTTAGAGACTTGAACCTCTAAAGTTTTTAAATAATTATCATGGATTTATTAAATTATAAATCATTTAATCTTAATATTTTACCAGAAAATAGTATACAATGCTACTAGAATTCCAGTTATAATTAAAGTTCCTATAGCAAAACCATTAGTAACTTTAAACATTTTTGAATCAATTTCTAATCCTTTTGATTTGTATCCTCTCTTCTCGTCATACAAACTGATTAATATCATTAGGAAAACACAAATTACAAATACAAATCCCATACGGTCTATAAACGGAATTTCATACAACATTGTTTTGTCTTTTTGTTCTACCAATGTAGCAAAACCAGAACTGTATAAAAATTCTAGATTCACAAAACCAGGTAAGAATTTAAAAATTACTGACAATACAAATCCTCCGATTGTTGCAAACATCGCTGCATTTGAACTTGTTTTTTTCCAGAAGAACCCCAGAATAAACATAGCAAAAATTCCTGGACTCACGAATCCTGTGTACTCTTGAATAAATTCAAAACCTCCTTTTTTATCAATTCCTAACATTGGAGCAATAACAACAGCAATTATCATCGCTACCAAAACAGTAATTTTCCCTACTCGTACCATTTTCAATTCACTAGCATCTGTATCAATTTTTTTCTTAAAAATATCTAAGGTAAAAATGGTTGAAATACTATTAACTTTCCCAGCCAATGAAGCAACTACTGCTGCAGTTAAAGCGGCAAAAGACAATCCTTTTAATCCAACAGGAAGTAAATTCAATAATACTGGATATGATTTATCTGGGTTTATAACTCCATCAGCTCCTAAAAGTTCTGTTTGCAAACCGCCTTTCATATAAATTACATAAGCTGCAATTCCAGGTAAAACAACGATTATCGGCATTAATAATTTTAAGAAAGCAGCAAACAAAATACCTGTTCTAGCTGTTTTTAAATCAGCTCCCAAAGCTCTTTGAGTGATGTATTGGTTACAACCCCAATAATTTAAATTCACAATCCACATTCCTCCAAATAAAACCGCTAAACCTGGCAAACTTGGAAAATTAGGGTTGTCTTTCTTAAATATCATGTGGAAATGATCATCGGATTGATTTAGCATATAATTAAATCCATCCACTAATCCGTGTTGTCCGTTTAATTCAGCTACTTTATCCAAAGCTAAATAAGTTGTAACTAAACCTCCAAAAATCAAGAAAACTACCTGAATTACATCGGTATAACCAATTACTTTCATTCCTCCTAATGCAATGACAATGGCAAAAAATGCTAAAGCGTACATACATAAATTAATCTCAATTCCCGAAATTCCATTAATTGCTAAAGCTCCCAAATAAAGGATAGACGTTAAATTAACGATTACATAAAGTAACAACCAAAACACAGCCATAATCATAGCCACGTTTCCGTCGTAACGCTGACTCAAAAATTGAGGCATGGTGTAAATCTTATTTTTTAAATAGACCGGTATAAAAAATACGGCTACAATCACCAAAGTTAAGGCCGCCATCCATTCATACGTTGCAATAGCAAGTCCCATTTTGAAACCATTTCCAGACATAGCAATAAACTGCTCAGATGAAATGTTAGACGCAATAAGTGATGTTCCGATTGCCCACCAAGTAAGCGAACCTTCTGCTAAAAAATAATCGTGTGATGCCGATGTTGATTGTGTTTGCTTTTTTCTGTAAACATAATAGCCATAGCCTGCTACTACAAAAAAGTAAAAAAGAAATACTAAATAATCAGCCAATTGTAATGTCTTCATAATGTGGTTTAGTTTTAGTTGGTTTTAGTAAATGTCATTAAAAAATTAATTGCAATTCTTGAAAAAATTAACACTTAAATTTTGATTTAACTATTTATTTTAAAGTTGGCTGTAAAAATAGCATAATACTTGACTTTTACATTACAGTACCTACCAGTTTATTTGTATCTTGCCTAAAAACTATTTCGAATGAAAATAATCTCTATCTATAAAAATAATAGGTCGCCCATTTACAAACAAATTATTTTCTCTATTGAAAAGGCAATTGAAGAGAAAAGAATAAAAATAAATGACAGACTTCCATCGATAAATAAGGTTTGTATAGAGTTTTCATTGTCGCGAGACACTGTTTTACAGGCGTATGATGAATTGAAAAAAAGAGGAATTATTTATGCCATTCCCGGAAAAGGATATTATGTTAAGAGTTTGGGTGTAAGTATCAAAAACAAAGTGTTTTTGCTTTTTGACGAATGGACTGCTTTTAAGGAAGATTTATACAATTCATTTATCAATAAATTAGGAGCAAATGTACAGGTAGATATTTATTTTCATCATTTTAATGAAATAGTTTTCCAAAAATTAATAAATGAAAGTAACGGAAACTATACCAAATATGTGGTAATGCCATCAAATTTTAGAGAAATAAATTCTCTCTTACACACCCTACCAGTTCAAGATGTTTACATTTTAGACCAAACCAATCCTGAGTTGACTAAATTTTCTTATGTTGCTCAAAATTTTATAAAAGACATTTACAACGCCCTTTTAGAAGGTAAATCGAGATTGGATTTATATCAAAAATTAATTTTGATTTTCCCCGGTTCTAGAGAACCTTTAGAAATGAAAATTGGGTTCGAAAAATTTTGTGTTAATCACAATTTTGAATATGAAATCATACCTGAATTTAACAATTATGAAATCAAAAAAGGTCAGGCTTTTGTCATCCCAAACGACAGAGATTTGGTACAAGTAATTGAGCAATCAAAACTAAATGGACTAAAAATCGGGCAGGATATTGGCATTATTTCATACAATGAAACTCCGTTGAAAAAAGTAGTTGAAAACGGAATTACAACCATTTCTACCGATTTTGAAAAAATGGGCGAACTGCTTGCTACTATGATTTTAGAGGGTGAAAATAAACAAATAGAAAATAAATGTTATTTAAAACTCAGAAACTCACTCTGATTTTAATTCGTGTTTCGAATATTAAACGACTGAATTTATCAAGAAAAATATTCCTGCAAGGTTTTAAAAACCTTGTAGGTGTGTCTTCTTGACATAAATACCTGCAAGGTCAAAAAAAGACCTTGCAGGAAAATTAAAAAAATTATTTGCTTTTATAATGTATGTCTGAACAACTTCTCAAAGCATCAGCACTTTTTTCTGGAGTAATATCTCTTTGAGATTCGCCCATCATTTCGTAACCTACCATAAACTTTTTTACTGTTGCCGAACGAAGTAATGGCGGATAAAAATGCATGTGAAATTGCCACTCTGGATGTGGTTTATTATCAGTTGGTGCTTGATGTATTCCTGAAGAATACGGGAAAGAAGTATTGAAAAGGTTGTCGTATTTTATGGTTAATTGTTTCAAAATTACCGCAAAAGCCGATTTTTCGATTTCATTAAATTCAGTGACAATAGAAACATGTCTTTTGGCAATAATCATGGTTTCAAAAGGCCAAATTGCCCAAAAAGGAACCAAAGCTACGAAATGTTCATTCTCGATAACAATTCGTTCTTTTAGCTTTAACTCTTGTTCTAAATAATCTAATAGTAAGTTCGAGTTGTTTTTAGCAAAATAATCGCTCAAACTGTTATGTGTTTTTTCAACTTGTGTTGGCAAAGAAGATTGAGCCCAAATTTGACCGTGCGGATGCGGATTACTACATCCCATAACACTTCCTTTGTTTTCAAAAATTTGAACGTAGTTAATGTAATCTACAGCACCTAATTCTGAATATTGTTTTTGCCAAGCGGTGATTACACTTTCTATTTCAGTATTCGTTAATTCCGGCAAAGTGAGGTTATGATTGGGAGAAAAACAAACAACTTTTGCAATCCCACGCTCAGATTTAGCAATAAAAAACGAATCCGTATTTACTTCTTGTTGCTCGATAACATCTTCTTTTAATGCAGCAAAATCATTATCAAAAACAAAACAATTTTCATATTGGTCATTAATTTCGCCATTGGCACGAACATTCCCCGGACATAAATAACACTCAGGATCATACGAAGGTAAAGTATTAGTTGCAATAACTTCATTTTGCCCTTGCCATGGTCTTTTCGCTCGATGAGGAGAAACCAATACCCATTCATTGATTAATGGATTATATCTTCTGTGCGGATCTTCGTTTATATCAAATTTTTTCATAATCTTATAAAGTATAAAGTGTTGTGCCGTTTGTTATTTTAACATCGTAGTTTTTCAATTCTATTTGGAATTTATCAAAATACAATGGTTTGATTTTGTTTTTAATTTCTTCTTCATGCCCTTTTTTAACTAAATTAATTGTACAACCACCAAAGCCGCCTCCCATTAATCGGGAACCAATAATAGCTGTTTCTGATTTAGCAAAATCGACCAAAAAATCTAGTTCTTCACAACTTACTTCATATTCTCTTGACAATCCATCATGTGTTTCAAAAAGTAGCTGACCTAATTCTTCGATGTTCCCGTTATCCAATGCTACACAAGCTTTTGAAACTCTCGCAATTTCTTTTACAACATAGTGACATCGTACAAAAACATCGCCTTCCAACTGATCTTTTACAGCAAAAAGATGTTCTTCGGTACAATCTCTAAAACTTTTTATTTCAGGGAATTTTTTATTTACTACCGAAATACCATAATCACAATCTTCTCTGCGTTTGTTGTAAGCAGAGGAAACCAGAGAATGTTTCACGTTACTGTCTAATAAAACAAGTGAATAATCTCCAAAATCGGCATTGTGGTATTCATATTCCAATGTTTTACAATCAATTTTGATTACTTTATTTTCAAGCCCTAAGACACTGGCAAACTGATCCATAACCCCACAGTTAATCCCAACCCAATGTTCTGCTTTTTGCCCCATTAATGCAATATTAACTAGCTCAATAGTAAGGTTGTTTAACTCTTTTACACCTTTCAAAAACCCACATTCTAATGCAGCAGAAGATGATAATCCAGAACCTGACGGAATGTTGCTGCTAAAAACACAATTTAAACCTTCGAATTGAAAACCATTTAAATGCAGTTGATTCACAACTCCACGAATATAATTTGTCCAAACTTTATCATCTAAACTTTGTTCTTTAGAAAAATCGGCTGAAAATTCATCATTTATGTCTAAAGCAATAATTCTAGAAGTATTGGTTTTGCTTTTTTCAAATGCAAAACAAATGATTTTATCTATGGCTGCGGGTAACACAAATCCATCATTATAGTCAATGTGTTCTCCTATAATATTAATTCTTCCCGGAGATAAAATCACTTTTTCAGGCGCATTCCCAAAATGTTTCTGAAAAGCTTGTTTGGTTTTTTCTATTAATTGGTTATCCATAATTTTAAATTATATGTTTTGGTTTAGCTTTTAGCGGGTTTTTACAAATTGAATTAAAAAAAAATGCAAAATTTGGATTTCAAAAATAACTCATTTTAACATTAATACTTACCAGTACCTACCAGTTTGTTGCATTTTACAACCACTTCGTATTTACATCTGTGTAGGTTAACAAACCTACAAAAAAAATGCTCATAGAAAAATCGAAAGGACTTTTCTATGAGCAATAAATTTTCAGTGAAAATTAAAAGTGCTTTTTCAGTAAATTATTCAATAATTATCTTCTTCCAAGCCTTGTCTGAATCACTTTGAAGTTCTAACAAGTATACGCCTGATTGTAAGTTTTTCAAGTTAATTTCGTTGTTTTTAGAATTGCCTTCTAATTCGACAGTCTCAACCAAAGAACCTATTTGCGAATAAACCGTCAGTTTTTTTAAGAATGACTTAGATTCAATTTTGAAAGTACCATTTGACGGATTTGGATAAACGGATGCAGAGTTTAGAGAAAAGTCTTCTACGCCCAAGCTAGTTCTAGTTAACGTTCTAGAGGAGCGAGTGCCATTACTATGATAACCTAATGTAGCATCATCTCCCAATCCATATATAATAGAGATAGAAGCAGAAGAATTAACAAAAGTAAAATCACCCGAAGAGGTTAATGGTCTTGTAGCAACTATGGTTCTAGTTGATGAAGGTGCTGAATCGGATACAATAGTCCAACTTTGAGAAGCATCCGCAGAAGGTGTAGTTCTCCCACCTGAAGTATAATCTCTATTAGAAGCATCACTCCAAATAAACATGTCGGTTGCAGAACTCATCGAAGTTCCTCCAAAACCGATTCCAAGCCATAAATCTTTTGGACCTGTCAACGTTAAAGTAACATTAGTTGCGTCTGTGTCAATTTTTACTGACATTGTACCGGTTAAAGTGACTGTTCCAGTAGTAAAAGATTGTGCAAAAGTGGCGAAAAAAACCAGTAAGGCTACAATCGAAAATAATTGTTTTTTCATGATAATTTTATTTTAAAAGATTAATAATAGTTTCATCTCCGGAAAAGACAGCATATTCAAAAGCTGTTTTCCCTTCATTGTCTAGTTGTGATTTAGACGCATTGTATTTCAATAATAACTGTATAAGTTCTACATTTTTAAACTGAACTGCATAAATTAAAGCTGTAGTTCCTTGTTTGTTTGTCAAGTTTGGATTTGCTTTTTTCTCTAAAAGTAAACT
>CAMAWK010000046.1 GCA_945861915.1 Flavobacterium psychrophilum
AATATTCGTAGTTTCTTGGGTAAGATGATTTTCTCGGGAGAAGAAGCCTTGAAAACGTCTAACGTTTTATCAGGAGGAGAAAAAGTGCGTTGTATGTTGTCAAGAATGATGATGGAAAGAGCTAATATATTGATGTTAGACGAACCTACAAACCACTTAGATTTGGAATCTATAACGGCTTTTAATAATTCATTAAAAAACTACAAAGGGTCAGTTATTTTTACTACACACGATCATGAATTTGCACAAACTGTTGGAAATAGAGTCGTAGAGTTGACTCCAAATGGAGCCATCGATCGTTATATGACTTTTGATGAGTATTTAGATAATGAAGGGGTTCAAGAATTAAGAACCAAGATGTATTCTTAAAATTCTTCTCTTTTCTTAGATTTTGAATAAATGAAAAAGCCTGATAATTTGAAATTATCAGGCTTTTAAGTTTGGTTTTTTGATTTTTGGTTTATGAGTTTAAATTAAATATCGTCAAATTCAATATCTGTAAAACTTGCAGTTGAAGGTATTTCATTTTCTTCGCTATTTTCAACTGGATATTCTTTTTTGAAATCTCGTTGATGTCTTTCTGAAATTACTTCTTCGCCTTTGTGGTTTAAAACATACGAAGTCATTTCTTCTAAAATTTCGCTAAAAGCAGAAAAATCCTCTTTGTACAAATAGATTTTATGCTTTTTGAAATGGAAAGAACCGTCAGGTTCAGTAAATTTTTTACTTTCGGTTATTGTTACATAATAATCATCGGCTTTAGTAGCTCTTACATCAAAGAAATAAGTTCTTCTTCCAGCACGTAAAACTTTCGAAAATATCTCTTCTTTTTCTAACATATCATTTTCTCTCATAATCGTTCTGTCAATTAATTTTTATTGTGTTTTTCAAAAATCTTAAAAATATATCTATTACGCAAGAATAATTACAATTCTTTTTCTGAAAGTTGCTTCATATATAGGTCTGCATAATAGCCCTGCTCGTTTATCAATTGATTGTGAGTGCCTTGTTGAATAATCTTTCCATCTTCGAGAATGATTATTTTTGTTGCATTTTTTGCCGAAGAAACTCTATGACTCACAATTATGGTAGTTTTGTCTTTGCAAATTTCATTTAAATTTGTCAAAATGGCTTCTTCCGTTTCTGTGTCAACTGCGGATAAGCAGTCATCAAAAAGTAAAATGGGCGAATTTTTTATAATGGCTCTTGCAATAGAAACTCGCTGTTTTTGACCTCCAGAAAGGGTAATTCCTCTTTCGCCAAGTACTGTTTCGTACTGTTTTTCAAAATTGATAATGTTGTCATGTACCATGGCATTTTTTGCAGCAGTTTCCACTTCTTCTTGACTTGCATTTTCTTTACCAAATTTGATATTATTTTTTATAGTGTCCGAAAACAAAAAAGCATCTTGCGGCACAATACCAATACTATCTCGTAAATTATTTAAATTCTGTCGGCTGATTTCTTTATTGTCAATATTAATTTGCCCTTCCGTCACTTCGTATAATCTTGAAATTAAGGATAGTATTGTCGATTTTCCAGATCCAGTTTTACCTAAAATGGCCAAAGTTTCTCCTTTTTTGACTGTAAAACTCAAATCTTTTAACGCTTCGATTTTTGTATCTTCATACGTGAAGCTAACATTTTCAAAAGAAATAGTTCCTTCAATTGTAGATTTTTCGGGATTTTTATTTTGTATTTCGGGTTCAATTTTCAAAAATTCATTAATGCGTTTTTGCGATGCTTCCGCTTCTTGAACCATAGACGAAATCCAACCTAGTGAGGCAACCGGCCAAGTAAGCATATTTACATACAAAATGAATTCGGCTATTGTTCCGATACTGTCAATGCTGCCAGAAATATACATTTGTCCACCAAAATAAATAACCACTAAATTGCTAATGCCAATTAAAGCAATCATCAAAGGACCAAATAAAGCCTGAATTTTGGCTAAATTCATGCTTTTGTTTTTGCTTTCTACTGCCAAATTAATCATGTTATTTTGATGCTGATTTTCTAACGAATAGGCTTTAATGACTCTAATACCCGAAAATATTTCTTGTGTATAGCTTGAAATTTTAGATAAATATTCTTGAAAAACGGTACTCCGTTTATTGATTTCGGAACTCAGTTTAAATATCGTATAGGATAAAATTGGAAGCGGTAGTAAAGTATACAGCGTTAACTCTGGCGAAACATTGTACATGTAAATAATTACAATCGCAAAACGAATGGTGGTGTTTATAGTATACATAACCGCCGGACCAACATACATTCTAACTTTTGAAACATCCTCACTAATCCGACTCATTAAATCTCCCGTGCGATTTTGCTTGTAAAAATTCAGAGATAAGTTTTCATACTGTCTAAAAACTTCATTTTTTAAATCAAATTCAATATGTCGAGACATCACAATTAGCGATTGACGCATTAAAAACGAAAGAAATCCAGCAATAATAGTTGTGATGATAATAAGTATGATATTAGAAATCAATTCGTCTTGAACTGTGTTTACAGAAATTGTTTCACTAATTGAATAATCTTCAATTATTTTGAACGATTTACTAATAAGTTTTGGAGTAAACAATGAGAAAATTTGGGCAATAATGGTAATAATAATACCCAATAAAAAACGGTATTTGTATTTAATAAAGTACTTGTTTAAATAACCTAATTCTTTCATTCGTTCGAATTGAATCTTAATTTTTGATAAACCAAAATGGAGTTCAAAGATACACTTATTGACAAAAAACAGGCATAGTATTTTTTGTGAATTCATTCTGTTTTAAAAAATGAAATTCCTACTTTTGCAACCTAAATTAGTAAAGTTCTTATACCGTGGTAAACAGAAGACATATTCGGGTTAAAGTGATGCAATCTATTTATTCGATGCATCAAAAAGGGTCTGAGAATATAGAAAGTGAAGAAAAATTTCTTTTTCATAGCATTGATGCCATACAAGATTTATATCTTATTATGCTTTCTTCCTTGGTAGAAATCTGTAAAAAAGAAGTTGTTTTTTTGCAAAAATCGAGTCAAAAGCATTTGGCTACTGCACAAGAGCGTAAACCCAACGAAAAGTTTATTAAAAATCAAATTTTCAAAATTCTTTCTGAAAATGAGTCTCTTACTAAGGCATTAGAAAATCGAAAAATAAATAATTGGACTTTGAATGACGACTATATTTTACTTTTACTTGCTGATATAAAAAACAGTAAGTTGTATGAAAAATATATGCGAAATGCCGTAAATACATTCGAAGAAGACAAAGAATTTGTAGTAGATTTATTTTCAGAAGTGATTGTTACAAACGAAAAACTGTATGATTATCTCGAAGACCATAAACTTACTTGGGTTGACGATATTCCTCTAGTAAATACGCATATTATAAAACAGCTAAATGAAATAAAACCAACCGAAAATGGAAATTTCAGAGTGCCAAAATTATATAAAGACACTGAAGATCAAAATTTTGTTCAGGAATTATTTAGAAAAACAGTTCTAAATGAAACTGAATTTGCCAAAGAATATGTTGATAAAACCACCAATTGGGATGTAGATCGAATTGCCGAAATTGATACCATAATTCTTAAAATGGCGATTTGCGAAATCTTGAAATTCCCTTCTATTCCTGTCAAAGTAACTCTTAATGAATATTTAGAATTGGCCAAAGAATATTCTACACCTAAAAGCAGTATTTTTATTAATGGTATTTTAGATAATATCGTCAAAGAATTTCAGACCAGTAACAGAATACAAAAAGTAGGTCGTGGATTAATGTAAATGCCAAAAAAATACAAAAAACAATAATCAAATAACAAAAAAAAGTCAAAATAATGGAACAATTAAATCAATTTGCCCCTTTTTTATTAATGTTTGTGGTTATCTATTTCTTTATGATTAGACCGCAACAAAAAAGAGCTAAACAAGAAAAAGAATTCGAATCTGCATTAAAAATAGGCGACAAAGTAATCACCAAAAGTGGTTTACACGGAAAAATAGCTGAAATAGCTGAAACTACTGTTGTTATAGAAACTATGGCAGGAAAACTAAAAATGGAGCGTTCTGCTATTTCAATGGAAATGAGTGCTGCTTTGGATAAGAAATAGACTTTTTACACCAAAAATTTAAAATCCCAAATTGCAATATTGAAATTGTAATTTGGGATTTCTTTTTAAGAAATAGGATTATTTCTTTTTGTTTTTCTTTGCTTTTTTAGCTTTTGCTTTTGCCTTTTTTTCTTTTATTTTAGCTTTAATCTTCGCTTTTTTGGCTTTGGTTTTTTTTGTTTTTTTGGCTTTTTTAGCTTTTGCCTTTGCTTTTTCTTTCGCTTTTTTGGCTTTTATTTTTCTTTTCTTTTTTTCTTTATCTGTTTTAACAACAACAGTTTCTACTTCAGATATAATAATTACTTCCTCTACTTGAGTTTCATCTTGATTTTCTTCTGTAGTTTCGATTTCAGTTGTGTTTTCAACTACCTCATTGTTTTCTTTAATGTTTTCGTTGATGATTTCGTCTTGGTTATCTTCAATAACTTTGTTTTCTAGCATAATTTTGTTTTTAGGGACAATGTATTTTTTTAGTAAATAAATTGTAAATTAATTGTAAACAAATATACTAATAAAACTAATTCGCCAATGTTAATTTTTTACTCATAAAAAAAGGCTGCTCAAAAATGAATTTGAGCAGCCTTAAAGGTGATTTAAAATCTCACAAATGAATTACTTCGCCGTATGCATCCGCCACAGCTTCCATTACAGCTTCGCTCATAGTGGGGTGTGGATGGATGGTTTTTAAAATTTCGTGTCCTGTAGTTTCCAGTTTTCTTGCCACAACTGCTTCGGCTATCATGTCAGTAACTCCCGCGCCTATCATGTGACAACCCAACCATTCACCATATTTAGCATCAAAAATTACTTTTACAAATCCGTCAGGAGTACCAGCTGCTTTTGCTTTTCCAGAAGCGGTAAAAGGAAATTTACCAATTTTTAGTTCGTATCCTTTTTCTTTGGCTTGTTTTTCGGTTAAACCAACCGAGGCAATTTCGGGAGTTGCATAAGTACAACCCGGAACGTTTCCATAATCGATAGGTTCTACATGAAGACCTGCAATTTTTTCTACACAATTAATTCCTTCAGCAGAAGCTACGTGAGCCAAAGCTTGACCTGGAGTTACATCTCCAATGGCGTAATAACCCGGAATATTTGTTTGATTGTAGGCGTTTACTAATATTTTATCTCTGTCAACGGCAATTCCTACTTCTTCTAGACCTATATTTTCAATATTTGTTTTGATTCCAACAGCAGATAATAAAATTTCGGCTTCCAATATTTCTTCACCTTTAGCTGTTTTTACAAATGCTTTTACACCTTTTCCAGTAGTATCAATTCTTTCTACTGAAGAATTGGTCATAATGGTGATTCCTGCTTTTTTTAACGATTTTTCAAATTGTTTTGAAATATCTTCATCTTCGACAGGAACAACATTAGGCATAAATTCAACAATTGTTACTTGCGTTCCCATGGCATTGTAAAAATGTGCAAATTCTACTCCAATAGCTCCAGAACCGACGATAATCATAGATTTTGGTTGCGTTGGCAATGTCATCGCTTGTCTGTATCCAATCACTTTTACTCCGTCTTGTGGTAAGTTTGGCAATTCGCGAGAACGAGCTCCAGTAGCAATAATGATATGATCGGCTGTGAACTCTGTCACTTTTCCGTCAACACTGGTTACATCTAATTTTTTTCCTGCTTTTAGTTTTCCAAAACCATCAATTACATCAATTTTATTTTTCTTCATAAGGAATTGAACCCCTTTGCTCATTCCATCGGCAACGCTACGAGAACGTTGAACTACAGCTGGAAAATCTTTGTCGAAAGACGATACTGTTAATCCGTAATCGGATGCATGTTTTAAATAATCGAAAACTTGAGCTGATTTTAATAATGCTTTTGTTGGGATACATCCCCAATTTAAACAAACACCACCTAAATTTTCTTTTTCGATTACGGCTACTTTGAAGCCCAGTTGAGAGGCACGAATGGCAGTAACATATCCGCCAGGTCCACTTCCTAAAACAATAATATCGTATTTCATCTGTTTATTTTAATTGTTTTTTTAAGGTCAGATGCAACAGCCATAATCATTCTCTTGTGTATCAAGGATTATTGACGTGGGTGTTTCATTAGACTATTTTTCTTGATTAATTTATGCTTCCAAAATTAAGGAATATTTATGTAAAATAAAATTTATTCAACAATGGCTTCAAAAACAAATTTACGCTTCGACAGCAAACTGTGAATCGTATAAGTTTTTGTAATATCCGTCCATTTTTTCTAATAATTCCTGATGGGTTCCTTCTTCTACAATTAATCCATCGTTCATAACAACAATTTTATCGGCATTAATAATAGTCGCCAATCGATGCGCAATTACAATTGAAGTTCTGTTTTTTGTTATGGTTTCGGTGGCTTTTTGAATTAATTCCTCCGAATATGTGTCGATAGAGGACGTTGCTTCGTCCAAAATAAGTATACTAGGATTACTAACATACGCACGAAGAAAAGCAATCAATTGTCTTTGTCCTGACGACAGCATCACACCTCTTTCTTTTACATCGAAATCGTAATTATCAGGTAAACTCATAATAAATTTATGCACTCCAATTCTTTTTGCTGCTTCTATAACTTGGTCACGAGAAATTTCTGGGTTATTGAGTGTAATATTATTGAAAATAGTATCGGCAAAAAGAAATACATCTTGCAAAACTACTGCGATTTGTTTTCGAAGTGAACTTAAAGTATAATTTTCAATATTATGTTCATCGATACAAATAGTACCGCTATTGATTTCGTAAAAACGATTCAATAAATTAATGATTGTCGATTTTCCCGCTCCTGTTGCGCCCACAATGGCAATTGTTTTTCCTGCATCTACCGATAAATCAATCCCTTTTATCACTTCTTGATTGGGAATGTAGCCAAAACGAACGTCCTTAAATTGAATATTCCCTTTGAAAATGGGTGCTTCTACAGTTCCAGTATCCTGAATTTGGTCTTTGGTGTCAAGTATGTCAAAAACTCGATTGGCAGCTATCATTCCTAATTGCATTTCGTTAAACTTATCTGCAATTTGTCGTAGCGGATTAAAAAGCATTCCAACAAACATAGTGTATGCGGTCATTTGTCCCAAGGTGGTAAATGGATTTCCGTCTATAATTTGAAAACCACCATACAAGACAATAAATCCTAAAGTCAAGGAAGTGATAATATCAGCAATTGGAAAAAAAATGGAGTTGTATAAAATGGTTTTTGTCCAAGCATTTTTGTGTTTTTCGTTGATAGATTTAAATTTTTCGTACTCAATAGCTTCTCTATTAAATAATTGTACAATTTTCATTCCTGTAACGCGCTCTTGAACAAACGTATTCATGTTAGCAATTTGAGATCTCACTTCTTCGAATGCTACTTGCATTTTGCGTTGAAAAATTCGAGTAAAGAAAACTAATATTGGCATGGCAACTAATACAATGAGCGAAAGTTGCCAATTCATAAAAAACATTATTATTAGACACACTGCCATTTTCATAAAATCACTGGCAATCATAAACAAACCTTGACTGAAGATTCGAGCAATTTGCTCAATGTCAGAAACCGAACGAGTGACTAATTGTCCTACTGGTGCATGATCAAAATACTTCATTCTGAAACTTAGCATGTGTTTAAAAAGTTTGGTTCGAATGTCTTTTACAATATCTTGACCAAGCCAATTGGACCAATACACAAAGAAAAATTGAGAAACTACCTCTAAAATCAAGGTAATTCCCATAATGGTGATGTAAAAAATTAAACCTTGATTGTCTTTTGGTTTGATGTAAGTATCGACTGTTCCTTGTAAAATTAAAGGGCGAATTGCTGCAAAAACAGACAGGAAAACCGCAAAACCAATAACTCCGTAAAATCTTGATTTATACGGTTTAATATATTTTAAAATTCGGTAAAATGCTTTTAAATCAAATGCTTTGGCTTTCATAGTCATTGCGAGGCACGAAGCAATCTTACTAAAAATTGCAAAGTTTTAAATTTATTATTGTTTTTTAACTCATCTTCCCATTTCCAGCTCCCAGCTCCCAGCTTCCCACTTCTTTCTTCCAACTACTAAAAATACTCATACTCAATTTTTGTTAAATATAATCCATGAGCAGGAACGGAAAAACCGGCTTTTTCTCGGTTTTTACTTTGAATAATTTCTTCAAAATCATTCAAAGTTATTTTATGAATCCCCACATTTATTAATGTTCCAACGATGGAACGAACCATATTTCTCAAAAAACGATTTGCTGAAATAGTAAAAACTAGCAACTCTTTTTCTTGCTTCCAATTTGCCTCAAAAATAGTACAATCAAAAGTATTTACATCTGTATTTACCTTAGAAAAACACTGAAAATTTGTGTGTTTTAATAATAGCTGAGCCGCTTGATTCATGAAATTAATGTTGAGATTTTGGTGAAAATACCAACTTTTATCATGCAAAAAAGCATCTTTAAAAGTATGAATATGGTATTCGTAAGTTCTTTTTTTGGCATCAAAACGTGCGTGAGCTAAATCGGACACGGGAATAATACTGTAAACTACAATGTCTTTGGGTAAAAAGGAGTTGAGTTTATGAACTAAATTTGAAGCAGAAATTGGATTTTCAAAATCAAAATGAGCATACATTTCTTTGGCGTGAACTCCAGTATCGGTTCTTCCGGCTCCCATTAAATCGATTTTTGAATTCAAAACAACCGAAATGGCTTTATTCAGCGTTTCTTGTACTGATGGAGCGTTGGGCTGGGTTTGCCATCCATGATAATGGGTTCCGTTGTAAGAAAGTTTTATAAAATACCTCAATTCAGATTTCAGATTTGCTTCGCCCGTTTGCTATCGCTCGGGTCAGATTTCAGATTTCAGATTGTCCTGAACGAAATCGATTTTATACATTTTGAAAGGCAAATTTACAAAGAATGTTTTTCGTTTAGTACTACAAGTGTTTTAAAGTTTCCATAAATTATATTCAGAAAATCTAAATTATAAAATTATTAATTCTCTATCTTTAATAATAACTTTGTGATATAAGAGTAAATAATAAACGTTGCGATTTAATGCCTTTCTGGCAAAACTAATATGAAAAAAATTCTTCTACTTTCAGATACACACAGCCATATTGATGATATAATTTTAAAATATGTAGAAATCGCTGACGAAGTTTGGCACGCTGGAGATATTGGCGATTTGGTAGTGACAGATACTATCAAAAAATTGAAACCCTTGCGTTGTGTTTATGGCAATATTGACGATGACAAAGCAAGATTAGAATTTCCTTTGAACAATCGTTTTATGTGCGAAGGTGTTGATGTTTGGATTACTCATATTGGCGGTTATCCTGGTAAATACAATCCAAAAATTAAAGCGGATTTAATTGAAAATCCTCCTCAATTATTTATTTGTGGACATTCGCATATTTTAAAAGTGATGTATGATAAAAAACATAATTTTTTGCACATGAATCCGGGTGCGGCTGGTAAAAGTGGGTTTCATCAAATGCGAACGATGTTGCGTTTTGTGATTGATGGCGATAAAATTAAAGATTTGGAGATAATTGAAATTGGGAAGAGGTAAGTGACCGCAGATTCGCAGATTTTAATAAATTATTTAAATTCAAAAGAAAATTATTTTAGCAGATTTCTTCAAAATTTATTTTTTATAAAAATAGAGATTACGAAAAAAAATCTGCGAATCAGCGGATATAATTTTTCTAACCACAAAAAAACCCGAATTGTTACATTCGGGTTTCCTTCGCACTAATAAACTAAGTTTATAGGATTATCTCAAACGATCCACAGATTTTACAAGATCTTCATCCTTCTTGATGGCCTTATTAGCTAATGCTAATAATACGATAGCAACAATAGGTAGAAACATCCCAATACCTTTCTCAGAAACAGCAACTGCTTCTCCAGATATATTTAGCGAATGATATACAAACAAGCCTAATAAAATTAAATTTAATATGATATTCAACCTGCCAATAACAAATTGATTCTGTCTTTTTTTATATGAAATGATACTCAATAAAGATAAAGTGGTACTTAATCCTAATACAATAACATAGATTTGATTTTGCATAAAATAAAAATCTTTGTTATTTGACAATGTCCATAACGGAATAAAAAACGGTAAAATACCTGTGACCACAAAGGTCAAAAGTAAATAGATTGTTTGAATTCTTTGAATCATTTTTTCTAAATTATCTCACAAAAATATATTTTCTTTTCAAGAAATACTATTGTATGATAAAAATTAATTCGTATTATTGCATCATAATACCGTAAGTACTTCATTCTTCGGTCTGTTCAAAACAAAAAAATCACTACAAAATTTTCCAGAATTCCCCATTTAATTAAAATCATAGAACATTTATGTTTGACATTTCTGTATTAAAAGAAATGAAGCTTTCTGAGCTTCAAGAAATCGCGAAAGCATCAAAAAAAATAAAATATAACGGAGTAAAAAAGGAAGCATTAATTAGCCAAATTTTAGAACTTCAATCTACAAATTCAGACTCAACTCCTGAAAATACGGATGTTGAAGGCGATAAGCCTAAAAGAATTAGAATAGTTCCTAATAAAAAAACAACTGCGAAAAATTCAAATGAACCTACTTTATTTGAAGAAAAATCAGCTACAGTCGAAAGCTTATCAATAATTGAGAATGAAATTTCAGAAGCAGTAACTGTTGAAAATGATTCTCAAAATAAGACTGAAAAAGTAATTAAATTTAATAAATCAGCCTATGAGAAAAAAATAGCCTTGCAGAAAGAAAAAGAAGAAGCAAAAATCGCTAGCAATGAAAATGAAATAGGGGAAACAACTGAAATTAATTCAGAAAACGAAACTGCGGAAAATTCCGAAGCGAGAGTTTCTTCAAAAAAAATAAATCCTAATCAACTACATAAACAAAACCAAAACGGAAACGGAAATCCAAATTTCAAAAATAAGAAAAACAATTTTAGAGATTCTGATTTTGAATTTGATGGAATAATCGAAAGTGAAGGAGTTTTAGAAATGATGCCTGACGGATATGGTTTTCTTCGTTCCTCTGATTATAATTATTTGGCTTCGCCAGATGATATTTATTTGTCCACTTCTCAAATTAGGTTGTTTGGACTTAAAACAGGTGATACAGTAAAAGGAGTGGTTCGACCTCCTAAAGAAGGTGAAAAATTCTTTCCTTTAGTTCGAGTTTTAAAAATCAACGGACACGATCCACAAGTAGTTCGTGACCGAGTTTCATTCGAACATTTGACACCCGTTTTTCCTTCCGAAAAATTCAAACTAGCCGAAAGACAAAGCACTATTTCAACCCGAATTATTGATTTGTTTTCACCGATTGGAAAAGGACAACGTGGTATGATTGTGGCACAACCGAAAACGGGAAAAACAATGTTATTAAAAGACATTGCCAATGCCATTGCAGCAAATCATCCAGAAGTTTATTTGATTGTTCTATTAATAGATGAACGACCAGAGGAAGTTACAGATATGATTCGGAGTGTTCGAGGAGAAGTTATTGCATCCACTTTTGACAGAGAACCACAAGAGCACGTGAAAATCGCCAATATTGTTCTCGAAAAATCCAAAAGATTAGTCGAATGTGGACATGATGTGGTGATTTTATTAGACTCTATAACTCGTTTAGCAAGAGCGTATAACACTGTGCAACCTGCATCAGGAAAGGTATTGAGTGGTGGTGTTGATGCTAATGCTTTGCAGAAACCAAAACGATTTTTTGGAGCTGCTCGAAATGTCGAAAATGGAGGTTCCTTAAGCATCATTGCCACTGCATTGACAGAAACAGGATCAAAAATGGATGAAGTTATCTTTGAAGAATTCAAAGGAACTGGAAATATGGAATTACAATTAGACAGAAAAATTGCCAATAAACGAATTTTTCCTGCGATTGATTTGACTTCTTCTAGCACCAGACGAGACGATTTGTTGTTAGACGCAAAAACGCTACAAAGAATGTGGATTATGAGAAAATATCTTTCTGACATGAATCCAGTCGAAGCGATGGATTTTATTAATGAGCGTTTCAAGAATACAAAAAACAATGAAGAGTTTTTGATTTCAATGAATGATTAAAAAGTCATAAAACAAAAACAATAAAAGATATAAAAAAAATCCAGTTTCAAATTATGAAACTGGATTTTCTCTTTTAAACCGTTGCTGCAATGGGTAATGGAATTTGATTTTTGAGTAAATCCTCAAAGGTTTCATGCGCTCTAATTAAATGTCCTTCACCATTCATCCACAATACTTCGGCAGGTTTGTATCTTGAATTGTAGTTGGATGCCATCGAGAAGCAATACGCACCCGCATTTCTAAAACTCAAAACATCGCCTTCACTAATTTCGGATATTTTACGGTTACTAGCAAAAGTATCTGTTTCGCAAATATAACCCACAACCGAATAGAACCGTTCTTTTCCTTTTGGGTTCGAAATGTTTTCGATATGATGTTGCGAACCATAAAACATAGGACGGATTAAGTGGTTAAAACCACTGTCAATTCCAGCAAATACAGTCGAAGTAGTTTGTTTTACTACGTTTACTTTTGCTAAAAAATAACCTGCTTCACTAACTAAAAATTTTCCAGGTTCGAAAATTAAGGTTAAGTCCTTTCCATATTCTTTACAAAACGCATTGAATCTTTTAGAAAGTTTTTTGCCTAATTCCTCAATATCAGTTTCTACATCGTCTTTTTTGTACGGCACTTTAAAACCGCTTCCAAAATCTAGAAATTCTAAATTTTTAAAATTTTTAGCAGCATCAAACAAAATTTCAGCGGCATATAAAAACACTTCAATATCCAAAATATCAGAACCAGTGTGCATATGAATTCCCGCAATTTGCATTTTTGTATTTTCAACAATACGTACGATATGAGGTAATTGGTGAACAGAAATACCAAATTTACTATCGATATGTCCTAC
>CAMAWK010000047.1 GCA_945861915.1 Flavobacterium psychrophilum
CGCAATTGCTGAATTACCTTGAGCGTTTCGGATTTTTTGTCTAAATACAATGGGATGGAATCGCCGGGATAAAAGAGTTCTTCTAATCTTTTTGCGATGCCAATAATGGTAATTTTTCCTCGTAAACCTAGCTCGTCGATACTTTTTAAGGCTGATGACAATTGTCCTTTGCCTCCATCTATGATGATGAGTTGCGGCAAAGGTTGGTTTTCGTCTAGCAATCGTTTGTACCGTCTAAAAACGACTTCTGTCATTGAGGCAAAATCATCGGGTCCTTCAACGGTTTTGATATTGAAATGTCTGTAGTCTTTTTTGCTGGGTTTTCCGTCCTTGAAAACGACACAAGCCGCTACGGGATTGGTTCCTTGAATGTTAGAGTTGTCAAAACACTCAATGTGTCGCGGTTCTACAGGCAGTCGCAAATCGGTTTTCATTTGTGCCATAATTCGGTTGGTATGCCGATCTGGATCTACAATTTGAAGTTGTTTCAACTGTTCGATTCTATAAAATTTGGCATTGCGGATAGACAAATCGAGAATTTGTTTTTTGTCTCCGAGTTGCGGAATAGTCACTTTTATGGTTTCGCCCAAATCAACTTCAAAAGGAACAATAATTTCCCGTGATAACAATTGAAAGCGTTCTCGAAGCTCTATGATGGCTAATTCCAATAATTCTTGATCCGTTTCTTCGAGCTTTTTTTTGATTTCCATCGTGTGCGAACGAATTATAGAACCGTGTGCAATTTGTAAAAAATTGACAAATGCGGCACTTTCGTCAGAAACGATAGAAAACACGTCGATGTTGGTAATTTTTGGATTGACTATAGTGGAACGCGATTGATAATTTTCGAGAATTTCGATTTTTTCTTTTATTTTTTGGGCTTCTTCAAACTGCATGTCACGAGCCAATTCGGTCATGACTTTCTTAAACTCTCGCATTGATTCTTTGAAGTTTCCTTTCAGGATTTCACGCACCGCATCGACTTGTTTTTGATAATTCTCAGATGTTTCATGTCCTTCGCAACCACCTTTGCAGTTGCCAATATGATATTCTAAACAAACTTTGAATTTATGATTCTCAATGTTTTTTGGAGTTAAATCGAAATTGCAGGTTCGGAGCGGATACAGTTCTTTGATTAAATCTAAAATAACCCCAACGGTCTTGAAACTGGTGTAAGGACCAAAATATTCCGAGCCGTCTTTCACCAATCTACGAGTGGGAAATATTCTGGAAAAAGATTCTTTTTTGATACAAATCCAAGGGTAACTTTTGTCGTCTCGCAACAAAACATTGTAGCGGGGTTGCAAGGTTTTGATTAAATTATTTTCTAACAAGAGCGCATCGGTTTCAGTAGGCACTACGATGTGTTTGATGGTTACAATTTTCTTGACCAGCACATTGGTTTTAGCAGTGTCGTGTACTTTATTGAAATAAGATGAAACTCTTTTTTTGAGGTTTTTGGCTTTGCCTACATATAAAATTTTACCTTCTTTGTCATAATATTGATAGACTCCGGGACTGTCGGGTAGGGTTTGAATTTGTAGGTCGAGAGATGACATTTTAGATTACAGATTTTAGATGAAAAAATTAGCCACAGATTAAACGGATTTTCTATGGTTATTTTTGATTTTTAAACTTTAAATTTGATATAACCACAAAGTACGCAAAGATTACGCTAAGTTTCTATAGTTCTCAAAGTTTTAAAACTTAAATGACCTTATATGACTTATATGGTTAAATTTTCTAAGTAAACAAATTTAACCTTAAATTCATCACAAAACAAATACAGTCTTTTTATTACTTTTACCCAATGACTAAAAAAGATTTACGAATAAAATACAAATCCCTACGAAAGGCAATTCCTGAAAATGAATTGGAAGAAATGAGTTTGGCAATAGCCAATAAAATTTTGACCTTACCTATTTGGGAGAAAACCTATTTTCATGTTTTTCTCCCCATTTTGGAGCAAAATGAAGTAAATACAGAATTTATTTTGCATTTACTTTCTGGAAAAGATAAAGAAATTGTCCTTTCTAAAAGTAACTTTGAAAGTCTTGAAATGACACATTACCTATTGACAGACAATACTAAAATTAAGAAAAACGAATACAATATTCCAGAACCAATTGATGGATTGGAAGTCCCTGTTAGCAAAATAGAAGTGGTTTTTGTTCCGCTTTTGGCTTTTGACAAAAAAGGAAATCGTGTGGGTTATGGCAAAGGTTTTTATGATACTTTTTTATCTAAATGCAAATCCGAATCTATTAAAATCGGACTTTCTTTTTTTAAAGCCGAAGAGCCCATTACTGATGTTTTTGAAAGTGATATAAAACTAGATTATTGTGTAACACCAAATGAGATTTATAAATTCTGATTTTGAATTTATTAATGTTGATGAAATGCTTTCTTGTTGAAAACAATTAAAATTCCGACACCAGTAGAAATTGCCATATCGGCAATATTGAAAATAGCATTAAAAAATTTAAAGTGATTTCCGCCAATAATTGGCATCCATTCTGGCCAATTTCCCTCAAATAACGGAAAATAAAGCATATCAACTACTTTTCCGTGAAACCAAGTGCCATAAGGTTTCTCGTTAAACAATGTTGCCAAATGTCCATAACTGTCATCGAAAATAATGCCATAAAAAACAGAATCTATTATATTTCCAAAAGCACCTGCCAAAATCAATGATATAGCAACAATTAGGTAATTTGAACTGTGTTTTCTTTCTACCGAATCCCAAAGCCAATACCCAATTCCGGTAACAGCTACTAATCTAAAAAGGGTTAAAAACAGTTTTCCGTATTGTCCTGGAATTACCGTTCCCCATGCCATTCCTTCGTTTTCTATTAATAAAATTTTAAACCAATTAGTAACATTTACTTGATCAATT
Organism: Flavobacterium psychrophilum; assembly: GCA_945861915.1. Taxonomy (GTDB): domain Bacteria; phylum Bacteroidota; class Bacteroidia; order Flavobacteriales; family Flavobacteriaceae; genus Flavobacterium; species Flavobacterium psychrophilum_E. Next base: position 2,897 of record CAMAWK010000047.1, read on the forward strand.
TCTCCATAAACAAAATTAGTCTTCACTAATATTTTGGTCAATTGGTCTACCAATATGATAAGAAAAATCAAGAAATAGGCAGTATATAATTTCATAATAATTTTTTTAAAGGCGCAAAAATAACTAATTTCTAAAAAAGAAATTCCAACTCCCAATAATTACCTATCAAATTATTGGTATTTGGAATTTATATATTGGAATTGTAAAGAAATTATCGTTGCAAATTCTTAGCCTCAATACTCATTGTCGCGTGAGGAACAATCATTAAACGTTCTTTGCTTATTAATTTTCCTGTTACTTTACAGGTTCCGTAGGTTTTGTTTTCTACACGGAAAAGGGCGTTTTTCAAATCGCGAATAAACTTTTCTTGACGGATAGCCAACTGAGAATTTGCCTCTTTTGACATTGTTTCGCTTCCTTCTTCAAAGGCTTTAAATGTTGGCGAAGTGTCGTCAGTTCCGTTATTTAAATCATTCATGTAAGCACTTTTGATTAAATCTAAATCTTCTTGTGCTTTGGCAATTTTTTTAAGAATAAGTACTTTGAACTCTGCTAAATCAGCATCAGAGTATCTTGCTATTTCATCTACCATTTTTTGTTATTTTGTAATTATTATTCTTGTTTTTATTTCGTCAAATTCGAGTTCCGTTCCGTTGATTAAATCATCTTCAAAAACCAATGTTTGGGTTAATGTTTCTGATTTGATATATTCTTCATTAGCTAAAACTGCTTTTTCTAATTCAGGGTCTTTTTGCAAATGTACTTTTATTTTGTCAATAACCTCAAAACCAGAATCTTTTCTAATATTTTGAATTCTGTTGACTAATTCTCTTGCAATTCCCTCTTGTTTTAATTCTTCAGAAATAGTGATATCCAAGGCTACCGTTATTCCGTTTGCATTGGCAACCAACCAACCTTCAATATCTTGTGAAGAAATTTCTACTTCTTCTAGTGATAAAATTATACTTTTTTCTCCAATAATGGTTGTTATGCTTCCCTCCTTCTCAAATTGATTGATTTGTTGGTTAGAAAAACCTTGTATCTCTTTGGCAATCAATCCCATATCTTTTCCAAAACGAGGTCCAAGTGTTTTAAAATTAGGCTTAATTTGTTTGATTAATATACCTGAATCATCATCCAAAAACACAATTTCTTTAACATTAACTTCCGCTTTTATAAGGTCAGAAACTGCCATAATTTCTTCCCTTTGATTGGCTTCAAGTATTGGAATCATTACCCTTTGCAAAGGTTGACGCACCTTTATCATTTCTTTTTTCCGAAGGGATAAAACCAGTGATGAAACTGTTTGTGCTTTCATCATTTTACTCTCCAACGATTTATCAACAAAGTTTTCAACCTCTTCTGGAAAAGTTGCCAAATGTACAGAGTCAAATTGTTCTGTTTGTGTTGCCACTGTTAAGTCTCTGTAAAGTTTGTCCATAAAAAACGGAGCGATTGCCGCACCCAATTTACTAATGGTTAACAAACAGGTATATAAAGTCTGATAAGCAGCTATTTTGTCTTTTTCGTATTCCCCTTTCCAAAAACGACGTCGACACAAACGAACGTACCAATTACTCAGATTTTCTTGAACAAATTCCGAAATGGCTCGGGCGGCTTTTGTTGGTTCATAATCGGCATAGGCTTCATCAACCACTTTTACTAAAGTATTCAATTCCGAAATAATCCAACGATCAATTTCGGCTCTTTCGCTTAACGGAATTTCATCCTCCGAATAAGTAAAATTATCAATGTTGGCGTATAAACTAAAAAACGAATAGGTATTGTAAAGCGTTCCAAAGAATTTACGGCGTACCTCAGCAATTCCCTCCAAATCGAATTTCAAATTATCCCAAGGATTGGCATTCGAAATCATATACCAACGCGTAGCATCTGGACCGTATTCGTTTAATGTATCAAAAGGATCGGCAGCATTTCCTAGACGTTTAGACATTTTTTGTCCGTTTTTGTCTAAAACCAAACCGTTCGAAACTACATTTTTATAAGCAACTTTATCAAAAACTAAAGTTCCAATAGCATGTAAAGTATAAAACCAACCACGTGTTTGATCAACTCCTTCGGCAATAAAATTAGCTGGAAAGTCTTTGTTGTCGTCAATTTTATCTTTGTTTTCAAAAGGATAATGCCATTGTGCATAAGGCATCGCGCCTGAATCAAACCAAACGTCAATCAAATCCGCTTCGCGCTTCATTGGTTTTCCGGAAGCAGAAACCAAAGTGATTTCATCAACCACATTTTTATGCAAATCAACTAAATCATAATTCTCTTCAGACATATTTCCTGTTTGGAAACCTTTAAAAGGATTTTCTTTTTGGAAACCTGCCGCGATAGATTTTTCGATTTCGCTGCATAATTCTTCCACAGAACCAATCAAAATTTCTTCCGTTCCTTCCTCATTTCTCCAAATAGGTAACGGAATTCCCCAAAAACGAGAGCGCGATAAGTTCCAATCGTTAGCGTTTTTCAACCAATTTCCAAAACGACCTTCACCGGTTGCTTTTGGCTTCCAGTTGATAGTTTCATTCAGTTCGAACATTCTGTCTCTTACTTCTGTGATTTTGATAAACCAAGAATCCAGTGGATAATACAAAATTGGCGTGTCCGTTCTCCAGCAATGCGGGTAACTATGCACGTATTTCTCTACTTTGAAGGCTTTATTTTCCTCTTTTAGTTGAATGGCAATTTCCACATCGATCGAGCGTTCTGGCGCTTCGCCTTCGGTGTAATATTCATTTTTTACATATTTCCCTGAAAAATTCCCCAATCCATCAATAAATTTTCCTTGTAAGTTAACTAATGGAACAGGAGTTCCCTGCCTGCCGTCAGGCAAGGCGTTTTCGTCCAAAACCAACATTGGTGGTACTTCAGGAATAGCTTCTTTAGCCACTTTTGCATCATCGGCACCAAATGTTGGAGCTGTGTGCACAATTCCTGTTCCGTCTTCGGTAGTTACAAAATCTCCCGCAATTACTCGGAATGCATCCTCTGAATTTTGATATGGCAAAACCAATTTCATCAATTGTTCGTAACGAATTCCAACTAAATCAGCACCTTTAAATTCTTTCAATATTAGATAAGGAAATTTTATCTTTTTTTCTCCAGTTTTAAAATTTTCTAATATTCCTTCACTCCCTTCAACAAATTCTTTTCCGAATTGTTTTTTAACCAAATTTTTGGCTAAAATTACTTTGACAGGTAAAAAAGTATATTGATTAATTGTTTCTACTAAAACATAATCAATTTTTGGACCAACGGTTAAAGCAGTATTACTTGGCAAAGTCCAAGGTGTTGTCGTCCAAGCCAAGAAATGTACTTCTCCAAATCCTTGAAGAAAGCTTGGCAAAGTTTCATTTATTGCTTTAAATTGAGCCACAACAGTGGTATCCGTTACATCACGATAACTTCCTGGCTGATTAACTTCGTGAGAAGATAATCCTGTTCCTGCTTTTGGCGAATAGGGCTGAATAGTGTAGCCTTTGTACATCAAATCCTTGTTGTAGATTTGTTTCAAAATCCACCAAACCGATTCCATATATTTAGATTTGTAGGTGATGTATGGATCTTCCATATCGACCCAATACCCCATTTTTTCGGTCAAATCGTTCCAGACATCAGTATAACGCATGACGGTTTTTTTGCAGGCTTCGTTGTATTCAGCTACAGAAATTGTTTTTCCAATATCTTCTTTGGTAATGCCCAATGAAGCTTCAGTGCCTAATTCAACTGGCAAACCATGCGTATCCCAACCAGCTTTTCTCTTTACTTGAAATCCTTTTTGAGTTTTATAACGGCAAAATATATCTTTAATAGCACGAGCCATTACGTGGTGAATGCCGGGCAATCCATTTGCGGAAGGTGGTCCTTCAAAAAAAACGAAGGGCGTATTGCCTTCGCGAGTGGTTACACTCTTTTCGAATATGTTTTCTTTTTTCCAAAAATCAAGTACTTCTGATGCTACTTTTGGCAGGTCAAGTCCTTTATATTCAGTGAATTTTTTGCTCATTGTATCTTTTCTAAAAACGTGGTGCGAAAATAAGGAATTTTGATTTATTGAAGACTAATTTCACGTTTTTTGTTTACCACAAAAGCACGAAGATTTAAAGTTCGAAAATTATCAAAATTGTATAAAATCTTTGTGGATTTGAAACGTTTGGGCAAATATTTTCAAGAAAAAATGGTCTTTAAAATATCTAACGATTTTGGTTTTTTGAATCCTTCGAGGTGAATAGAATAATAATCAATAAGTGATTTTAAAACTATTTGCCTTTCTGTGACATGAAAAGTTTTTTGATCATTATCAAATTTTAAAGGAATGAGTTTCTTGAACAAATTCGTCTCGTGTTCCGTCAACGACCCAACACCATGAAAGGGAGTAAAAACACCTTCGTTACTATTAAAAAAAGGAAATTCTATTTCGGAAATATCAGGATAAAAACCAAAATATTTAGTCATTTCGAGTAGTAGAATTAAATGAAAATTTGCCGTTTGGTCATGATTGTCAAGCCAATGTAGTGCAGTTTCTATAAAGGCAAACAGCGATTCATTCTTCTCTTCTTCGTGAATTGAGTAATGCAAAATTTCTGAAATAAATAGCACAATCGTACTTTTTAAAATTTCAGAATGAATAGATTGAAAAGGGGCTGCTATTTTGATTTCTTTGAAGTTTTCTAAATTGCCTTTGTTTTTATGAACCGCTTCAATTTCAAGAATGGTTAACGGTTGAAAATAGGCGATTTTTTGTGAAGATTTTCGAGAAGAAAAAGCATCCCGTACAAAATACGATTTTAAACCACTGGATTCTGTAAAGCATTTTACAATCAAACTTTTCTCTTGGTATTTGAGAGAGGAGATTACGATTGCTTTGGTTTTGACTAGCATGGGTTTTGGGTTCTGGGTATTGGGTGTGGGTATTGAATTTTCTATAACCCATAACTTAACATCTATCTAATTATCATTACTTTCCTAACGGTTGTTTCAATTCCATCTTGTGCCGAAACAAAAATCATATAGACCCCCGATGCTACTTTATATTTTCCAAATGCCGTGGTATCCCATTCAATTGTCCCTCCTTCTGAAATAGTTTCGTGAACTAAATTTCCTTGAATATCGCTAATTTTAACGTTAGCTTTGTCTAATAATCCTGCTATTTTAACAGTTCCTTGGAATTCTGGACGCACAGGGTTAGGATAAACATACACATTATTTAAATCTTCATTCGCTTTGGTAGCAGTACCTTTATAAGAAACCATTCCTTTGTCGGTTGCAAAAAAAACTTCTCCAGTTTGTGAGTTTATAGCAATGTCATTTATGGTATTACTTGGGAGTGGCGAATTGTCTTTGGTAAAATGGTATTTCGTTTCCTGACCGTCTGCAGATACTAAAAAAACACCTGAATCTGCAGTTCCAATCCATTTATTATTGCCTCCATCGACAACAATATCTGTAATAAATTGCTCGTAAAATAATTCTTGTGCCAGATCGTCTTCTAAAATAATAATAGGTCTTGTCGTCATTTGATCTTCAATAAGAAAACTATTGATATTAGACAAAACTCGTAATCCTCTCGTGGTTCCAATCCAAAGTTGATTTCGGGTATCAATTGCTATAGTTCTTACATCAGTCGTTGGTAAATTTCCTTCATCAGTTCCAATAGTGATTTTTTTGAATTTGGACTTTTCTTCGTTAAAACTTATTACCCCATTTGTATTAGAACAAAACCATTTTGTTCCATTTTTATCGATGAGCATTCGCCCTAAATTGGCATCTTCACTATCTTTCAAAATAGTGCCTAAAGAATAATTTTGCCACTGTCCATTGGTTTTTAACACACTTAATCCTTTGTCAACCAAGCTATTGTTGACCCAAAGATTTCCAGATTTATCAAAGGCTGTTCCATTGATTCGCACATCATTGCGATACCCAGGAATAAATGTAATATCTTGTAAACTACTATTATTTTGATTATATAATAAGCTAGGCACATCATCTTCAATTTTCAACAAGCCTGAAAAAAAAGAACTAGCAAATACCTGATTTTCGTTATTGGGATTTACTAAAATTCTAGAAATGGCTTTTGCTCCCAAAACATTTTCGTTAGAAATATGATTCCAACCTGTTGAACTAAATTTGCTAATTCCATAAGAAGCTGGTCCATTAATAAAACCATAAGGATTATAATCTCCGGAATAGCCTCCATAAACTGCCCAAAAAAAGTTTGGAGTCACATCCAGAGCAAAAATATTGTTTCTTAATGGTCCTGATGGTGTACTGTTTTCGAAAACAGAATTAGCTCCAATTGTCGTGCTTATTAATCCGTCTTCTTTTGTGCCTATAAAAATTGTATCATCTACCACAGTCGCACAAGTAAAACTCGGAATCGTTACTGTTATTTGACTGCTATTGATTTGACGTACCAACGCCAATTGAGGATTCAAAACTGTAACAGTCCCCGAAGTAGTAGCAATTAAATAATCTGAAGTAGCTTTAAAATGCGTTTCTTGCTGACCTAGATTTAAAATTTCGTCAAGGGAAACGCCGTCGAATTTATAGAGAATGTTGTTAGTATTAGACAATACTAGCTGATTATTAAATGTTACAATTCCTTTCCAAAAGCCGTTATCAAACACCTGCCATTGTCTGTAATCATTCAAATTTTGATTAGATAAATTCCCTTTTCTGATACCGGAATTTTGAGTTACAGCGTATATTTCATTATTATAAATAGCTGTTTGAAATACCTTAATCTCTTCCCCAGAAGATCCAATAAAATAAGTATCTCCAAACTGCAGCGTCGATAAATTGAATTGTACAATTCCAAAGTCGCAGGATATGTAAACAATTCCATTATACTCCAAGAAATGATTGATTTTTTGGGTGTTAGCAGGAAGTTGTTTTTTAACAATATCAACTACATTAAGCATGCTTCCATCTTTTTCATCAATCACAATGATCAGTCCATTTTCATAACCTACCAGTGTTTTTTTGAAAGTTGGACTATAGTACAAAGTCGAAATCGTTTGTCCAGAAAGTCCATCAATAGAGTTAGTTGTTTTTATGTTATTGGTAGTGATATTTTGAGAAAACAAAGCGTTTTCAGATGCTGCATAAACCGCTGATGTCGATTCAGAAACATCTTTTATTTCGTTGTAACTAAAATACCCTTTCCACAACAAATTATTTTGTGAAAAACCTATTTGAAAACCAAAAAACAGCAAAAAATAAAGAAATTTTGTTTTCATTATTGTATTAAAATTGATGAGCAAATATAATACAAACGATAGTTTTTGAATTTTGTTTCCTTAAAATAAAAAAACTAAACCACACCTTGAGCAAGCATGGCATCGGCTACTTTTACAAACCCTGCAATGTTGGCTCCTTTTACATAATCTACATAACCCGAAGTATCTTTGCCGTGTTTCACACAAGAAGCGTGAATATTCAACATAATTTCTTTCAGTTTTGTATCTACTTCTTGGGCAGTCCAACTTAACCGAAGTGAATTTTGCGACATTTCAAGTCCCGAGGTTGCTACTCCACCCGCATTGGAAGCTTTTCCTGGCGAAAATAATAGTTTTGCTTTTTGAAATACTAAAATAGCTTCTGGAGTTGTAGGCATATTGGCGCCTTCTGTCACGCACATACAACCGTTTGCAACAAGCAAACTAGCCTCTTCTTGATTCAATTCGTTTTGGGTAGCACATGGCAAAGCAACATCACAAATTACTTCCCAAGGGCGTTTGTCGGCGATATATTTTGCGGAAGGATATTGGATTAAATAATCACTTATCCTGCCTCTTCTTTCGTTTTTGATTTCCATAATGTACGCTAATTTTGTGGCATCTATTCCGTCTTGGTCATAAATATAGCCATCAGAATCCGACATGGTGACTACTTTAGCATCCATTTGAATGGCTTTTTCAACCGCATATTGAGCCACATTTCCTGATCCCGAAACGACCACTATTTTTCCGGCAAGGTTTTCTCTTTTTGTTTCTAACATGCTTTGTGCAAAATAAACCGCGCCATAACCTGTTGCTTCGGGACGTATTAGCGAACCGCCGAATGAGATTCCTTTGCCTGTTAAAACACCTGTAAACTCATTTCGGAGTCTTTTGTACTGACCAAACATATAGCCTACTTCTCTTGCTCCAACGCCAATATCTCCTGCTGGAACATCGGTATCAGCTCCAATATGTTTGGCTAATTCGGTCATAAATGCTTGACAAAAACGCATGACTTCATTGTCTGATTTTCCTTTTGGATCAAAATCAGCTCCTCCTTTTCCGCCACCCATCGGAAGCGTAGTTAAACTATTTTTAAAAGTTTGTTCGAAAGCCAAAAATTTTAAAATACTCAAATTCACCGAAGGATGAAAACGAATTCCGCCTTTATAAGGTCCAATGGCTGAATTCATTTGAATTCGATACCCCCGATTTACCTGTGTTTCTCCTTTATCATCTATCCAAACTACTCTGAAAATAAGAATTCGATCCGATTCGACCATTCTTTCTAAAAGCATTTTGTTTTGGTATTTTTTATTTTCTTCTATAAAAGGAATTACTGTTTCAGCCACTTCCTTTACAGCCTGCATAAACTCAGGCTCGTTTGGATTTTTTTGAGCAACCAATTCTATAAAATCTGAAATACTTTTTGACATAACAATCGTTTTTTAAGGTTTAAAGAAAACGTTTTCGTAAGTGATACAAATATACATTTTATAGGTACAAAAGGGAGTGCTTTTTCTTTTTGTTAACATGATTTTATTCTTTTTACAAACCCTTAAAGGATTTAAAACAATTCTCTAGAAAAGTGTACGTTTATACCCTTTTTAGATAATATTTTTAACAATACCGATACTATTTCTTGTTTTTATATATTTGTGATATAAATTTATTCGTAGATGATTCCTAAATCAATTCTTTTATTTTGTTTTATTTTCTTTGGACTTTCGAATAATTTGATTGCTCAATTTGGCTTTTCTCATGAAATAGGTGTTATTGCTGGGCCTGTTGCCTTTCAATCCGATTATGGAGAACGCTATGATTTTTCATCAAACGCAGGAAATACAGGCTATGGAATTGGACTTATTCACTACATTAATTTCTCCTATGAAGCCGAATGTAACTGTTATACTCCCGAAACTTATTTTAATGATCACTTTAAATTAAGAAGTGAATTGTCATACAATAAAACCGAATTACAGCATTTTGGAGAATGGGTGGCTCCCAATAAAACTAGCATTGAAGCCCAACAGTTAAGAGCTATGAGAGGAAGTACCGCCGTAACTAATATCGGAATGCAATTAGAATATTTCCCTTTTAGCATTCGAGATTTTACTTCCACTATCGAAAGTTGGGGGCCTTTCGTAAGTCTAGGAGCTCAGTTTAGTTTTTATAATGCACAAGCTTATTCTACATTAGGACGATTAGGAACACCTGTAACTACTTTTCCAAAATATCTAGTTCCAACTGATGACCGTCCTTATGGATTTTCTACCGAGGCGGAATCCGTTTGGTCTATTGTAGGTAGCGTTGGCACTCGTTATAAACTCTCGCCTTTGTCGGACTTAATGATCGATTTAAGAATGCAATATTATTTTTCGAATTGGGTTGATGGTTTGAATCCAAATCCTGAATTTTTTCCTGAAAATCTAGCAAACGATTGGCTAATTTGGTTTAATGTTGGTTACATTTATTATCTGCAATAGAAATAAATCATTTTTATACTAAGAATAATTTCTTGAAAAAATAACAATAGTCATGAACAAAATATACTACCTCTCTTCTTGCGATACCTGTCGAAAAATTATAAAATCCTTGCCAGAAAATCATAATTTAGTGTTTCACGACATCAAACAAAATCCAATTTCAGAGCAAGAATTAGAAGAAATGTATCTGTTTTCTGGAAGTTATGAAGCACTTTTTAGCAAAAAAGCCCAATTGTACAAATCGATGGATTTAAAAAATAAATCCTTGACCGAAGCTGATTTCAAAAGACTTATTTTGGAACATTATACCTTTTTGAGCCGTCCTGTTTTTATCATAAACAATCAGATTTTTATTGGCAATAGCCAACAAAACATTCTTCAGGTAATGAAAGCGTT
>CAMAWK010000048.1 GCA_945861915.1 Flavobacterium psychrophilum
AGTCGTTTGCAAAAAGTCCGCACCGATTCCGAAAAGTTGATAACCTTGTCTATTTCATTGATTTTTCAAACTATTGTGGGATTCGTTTTCGTTATTATTTATATCTCAAGAATTGATTATCGCATTTCATTTATCTTTTTGATTTCGGCACCTATAATTGCTATTTTGAGTTCTTTTTTGGGCAAAAAAATAAAAGTAATTTCACGTAGAATTGTAACTCAAACTAATTCTCTTGCGGGTTCAACCACCGAGAGTTTACGCAATATTGAACTCGTAAAAAGTTTGGGATTGACTCATCAAGAAGAAAATAGGTTGAACAACAATACTCAAAAAATATTAGGTCTCGAATTGCAAAAAATTAGATTCATCCGAAGTTTGAGTTTTATTCAGGGAACAACTGTTCATTTACTGCGAACTTGTGTGGTTTTTGCCTTGTATTATTTTTTGTTTGGAGACAAAATTTTAGTGGGTGATTTATTGACCATGGTGTTTTTTACATTCTTTATTTTTGGTCCTTTACAAGAATTGAGTTCGTTTATTATTGTTAGAAATGAAACCAAAGTGTCGTTAGAAAATTTTCAAAATTTACTAAACGCAGAATCTGAATTTCGACCAGAACATCCGAAACCAATTTCAAAAATTGAATCCTTACAGTTTTCGAATGTGAGTTTCAAACATAAAACCGCTCATTTTCCAGCGGTAGAAAATATCAATTTCACCATCAAAAAAGGGGAAACGGTTGCTTTTGTTGGTCCTTCGGGTTCTGGTAAAACGACTTTGGTTAAATTATTAGTGGGTTTGTATCCGCCAGCACAAGGAGAAGTTTTGTATAATTCGATAAATTCAAAAAAAGTTGATTTATTAGAATTGCGTCAACAACTGGGTTTTGTAACCCAAGATGCCCAATTATTTTCGGGAACCATTCGCGAGAATTTATTGTTTGTAAAACCAGACTCAACTGACGAAGAATTGTTAGCAGTTTTAAAAAGAGCTAGTTGTGATAAACTTTTGCAACGCGCTCAGGACGGATTAAATTCTACGATTGGCGAAGGTGGAATAAAAGTTTCGGGAGGCGAAAAACAACGATTATCGATTGCTCGCGCTATTTTGCGAAATCCAAATTTGTTAATTTTTGACGAAGCTACTTCGGCTTTGGATTCCATTACCGAAGAGGAAATCAATTCCACGATTCGAACCATTTCGGACTCAAATAGAATTACGGTACTTATTGCACACCGATTATCTACCATTATGCATGCCGATACAATTTTTGTTCTAGAACAAGGCAAAATTATTGAGCAAGGGAAACACTATGATTTACTTGTAGAAAAAGGTTTGTATTACGCCATGTGGCGACAACAAATAGGGGAGAGGAAGTAGATTATTTTTAGTAGTTGGATACAATATTCAATTTAAAATTGCTATTCAACTATCGAAAAATGAGATGAGCAGTAGTGATTAAAATTGGTAACTTTGAGAAAAATTTTAAAAAACATACAAATGAAAAAAGTAAATTTAATACTAGCCTTGTCCTTGATTTTTTCGATCAGCCTTTTTGGTCAAAAAACATTTACATTGAGCAGTAAAGATTTGGGTGGTGAATTGACCAAAGTACAAGAATTTGGCGGTTTTGGTTGTACTGGCGAAAATCAATCGCCCCAATTATCATGGATAAATGCGCCCGAAGGAACCAAAAGTTTTGCCATAACGATGTACGATCCAGATGCGCCTACAGGAAGTGGATTTTGGCATTGGGTGGTTTTTGATATTCCTGCAAATAGCAATGAATTGGTAACCAATGCAGGAAATGCTAGCTTGAATTTGATTCCAACGGGAGCTATTCAAAGCGTTACCGATTATGGAGTTAAGGGTTTTGGTGGGCCTTGTCCGCCTGTGGGACACGGATTGCATCAATACATTATTACAGTTCATGCCTTGAAAACGGATAAACTTGGACTTACAGACTCCACTAACCCAGCCGTAGTTGGCTTTTATCTTTGGAATCAGACTTTGGCAAAAGCCAGTATCGTAGCCTATTACAAACGATAAGATTTGTATTCATAAAAAAAACGGATTGAATTAAGTTTTCAATCCGTTTTTTTTTACTCTAATTCTACTCTCACATTATATTTGTTTTCGCTCAAGATACTTTCTATAGAGCCAAAAGTAGCTATATTTCGTTGACTTTCTCTTTCTTTTTTCATGGCAATTTGTTTCAAGCAGTTTTGAAAACGACTTACTTCTTTTAAAGTAGTTAGAATTAATCCGGGCACTGGAGCGTTTTTCCCGTCTTTGTCTTTAGAAACCATCGTAAAATGCGATGAATTACAATGTTTGACTACGCCCGTTCTAATATTTTCGGCCTCCACTCGAATGCCCACAATCATCGAACTAGTTCCCACATAATTGACGCTTGCTTTCATTGTAACCAATTCACCCACTTCTATCGGAAGCAAAAAATTGACTGTATCAACAGAGGCGGTTACGCAATAATTACCTGAATATTTGGAGGCACAAGCAAAGGCAATTTGGTCTAAAAGTGATAAAATGTACCCTCCATGAATTTTGCCACTGAAGTTGGTGTGCGAAGGCAACATCAATTCCGAAATACTAATATGGGAAGAACCAACCGTTTTGAAAAGAATGTCCATTTTTAAATAAATTTTAGCGTACTATTATACATTAATAGTCATTTCTACAAAAATACTTTTCGGTGATTCGCACAACGAGCAACAATAATCATCTGGTAAATCTTGAAATAAAACATCCTTTTGAATCCCTTGAATGCTATCGCCAAATTCCGAATTGTAAATCGTTAAACAATCAGGACATTGATGCACTACTTGCTCTGTTTTTTCTTTTTTACGATTGGAACCACTCACTTCAAGTACTGAATTTCCTAAATCGCCAAAGTATTTTTTACTCAATTCAATTAAAATATTCGGTAATTCTAATTTATCTACATCTTGTGCCAAAACGAGGTATTCTCTGGTATTTGGATCGAAGTTTTTGGCGTACAAAACATTAAAAGTAGCTCTAATTTTTAAGGATTCTAATGCGGCTGGTGTTTCGTTTCTTTCGATTACAATCGATGTAAAATAATGCCCTTCTCGGTTATAATCCGAAATGCCAAAGGTTAGTCCGTAGGTACTAATGTCTGATTGATCGAGTGTTCGAACCAAAAAAGTTTTCAAATTCAATGCCCATTCTTCAGAAACGGGTAAATGCCAATTGAGTTCCAAAAGCGAGTGGCGAACATTGATTCCTCGTTTTCCTAAAAATTTTTCCCAGTCTAATTTTCGTGGTTTTGGGATTCCTTTTATAATGAAAGATTTCCATGGTGTGATGCAAATTTTACCAATTTTACAATCAAAACACAAATCTATCATTTCCTTTAAAAAATTCAAATCATAGAGATTGTTTCTCCAATACAACCCTAACCAATACTGATCAATACCTAGTTTTTTCATTCCTTCGTAATACGGAAAAGGATAAAAAGGAATATTCAAAGGTTTGTCTATCGTTCTATTATTGGTATCTAATTCGTGGTTTACTAATTGAAAAATAGTCTCAACTGAATCAGGTTCTTCGTCTAATATTTTCTCGATGGCATAATATACTTCGGCAATGTTCCAGCTATAAATAAGCACGGGATATTGCTCCATTTTCCCCCATTTGGGTAATCGAATGTATACAAACCAATAATCCTCGTGATCAGAAGCTATAAAGTTAACATGACCCGTAAAAAGCGGTACTAACTGCTGCTTTGGGTCGGTAATATTTACTTTTAATGAAGGTTGTTGTTTGAATTGTTCTAAAACATACAACAATTTATTTCCGGTAAGCCAAGGAGTATTTCTAAATAAATCGGTCGAAACATAAGAACTAACAATGTTTTTACCACTTTTTTCATTGGGATACACAATGATGTGTTTGCCAATTTTTTCAATTCCTGTAGTTTTGAACTCTTTGGGCAAAATTATATCTTGTCTAGAACCAAACGAAATTTCTTTGAGTCCATTTTCAAGACAAGTATTCACAATTTCGAGTAATTCTCCCGGCGAAATAACGCCTCCTTTGATGATTAATCGTGTTAATTCCATGTTTTATGGGTTTTGAGTCTTGGGTTTAGGGTCTGTGGTTCTGGGTCTTGGGTTTAGGGCTAAGTTGCTAAAAAAATTTACCTAGTACATAAAACCTCAAACCCAATACCTAATACCTTACACCTAAAACCTATTTATTTTTTGCTAAAATTTCTTTCACTTCAGTTTTACAACTACCACAACCGAGTCCAGCTCCAGTTGTTTTACATAATTCGGTAAAATTGGTTACCCCGCTTTTGATACATTCTTCGATATTTCCAACGCCCACTTGGCTGCACGAACAAACCAATTTCCCTAGCACAGGTTTGGCATTCGAGCTTCCTCTTAAAAGTGTATTTCGTTTATCCGAAAGTTCGATTTTGCTCTCGATTAAGGTTTTGAATTCGGCAAATTCATTTTTATCACCCATCAAAATAGCGCCTACCAACAAGTCATTTTTTACAATACATTTTTTGTAATAACGCTGTCTTAAATCGGCAAAAATAATTTCTTCGTAGGAATCGTCATTTTTAGGAACTTCAATTTCGCCAATACTACACAAATTGATATCTTCCAATTTCAAGATATTCATCAAAACCGAACCTTTGTAAAAACTGCTAATATCGCCCGCTAAATAGTTAGCCAAAATATCCGCTTGTTCTTCAGCTGCAGACGTAATCCCGAATAATTGATTGTTAAATTCCGCAATTTCGCCAATGGCATAAACAGACGGATTCGACGATTGCAAATATTGATTTACTTTCACGCCGCGTCCACAAGCAATACCCGATTCTTTGGCAAGTTCAATATTAGGAATCGTTCCAATTGTAAATACAATGGCATGGGCATGAATAATTTTGCCACTTTTTAATTCAATTTCTAATTCGTTGGGATTTTCAGTGTCAAAAACAGTACTGACTTCATTATCAAAATAAATTTGAATGTCACGATTCTGAACTTCTTCGGCTAATATTTTACTCGAAATCAAATCCAATTGACGCTCCATTAATCGAGAAGCTCTTTGTACAATCGTGATTTTAACTTTTTTGTGTTTCAAAGCAGCGGCTAATTCTAACCCTAGCAATCCACCACCTACCAAAACAACGTGTTGTTCTTCGGGTGGTAAATTGGTATTGTCTAGATAATCTTTCAATCGATCAGCATCCGATTTTCTTCGCATGGTGAATCGTCCCGGCAAATGCAGTTGCGCATCTTCTGGAACAAAAGGACGACTTCCTGTAGCTAAAATCAAGGAATCAAATGAGTGACTTTCGCCATTACTATCCAGAATTATTTTGTCGTTTGTATTGACTTTATCAATCGGAACCTGCGTTTTTAACGTAATATCTAATTTTGATAAAGCTTCGTCTTTAATTTTTTGAAGTTGCTCCCACGACAATTCAGCCGTAACATATTCAGGCAACAAAACCCGATTGTAAAAAGGATTTTCTTCGTTTGAAAACACCACAATTTCATCTGTTGTATTGATTTCGCGATAATTTTGAATAAATCGGAAAGCAGCTGCACCAGCACCCACCACAGCTATTTTTTCAAAAGGTTTTACATATTTCGCTATCGAAACAGTGGTGTATTTAAAATCGGGTTCTTTAGAAATCGGGTCAACAATAGTGTTGGTTAAATTATTGGTTCGGTTGAGGTCATTTTCTAGTTGTTTGCCCCAATGCATAGGCAGGAAAACCACTTTTTCTCTAATCGTGTCCGATACTTTCGTTTTTACTCGAACAGTTCCGTTTTTGCTCGTTACGACCACAATATCGCCATTTTCTATTTTTAATTTATAGGCATCAATTGGGTTTATTTCCAATACGGGACTCGGAATGTGAGTCATCAATCGAGATACTTTTCCTGTTTTGGTCATCGTATGCCATTGATCCCGAATTCGTCCTGTGGTTAAAATAAAAGGAAACTCAGCATTCGGCGGTACCGAAGTGTTTTCTATGGAAGTTGGAATATTAAAAATGGCTTTTTGCGAAGGCGTAAAGAATTTTCTATCGGCAAATAAGCGTGGCGTTCCTGGATGTCCGTAATCAGGAACAGGCCATTGAAAAGTACCTTCGTTTTTTAAACGGTTATAATTCAAAAATGAAATATCGATGTTAGAGTTTTTGGTCATCAAGCAATATTCCTTATACACATCTTCGGCGGTATTGAAATTGAAACCGCTAAATTTCATTTTTTGGGCAAATTGAATCAAAATTTCCACATCCGAAAGTGCTTCACCTGGAGGATTAATTCCTTTAGGTAAATACGAAATCCGTCTTTCGGAGTTGGTCATCGTTCCCTCTTTTTCTAACCAACCAGCTGCTGGTAATAATAAATCGGCAAATTTTGCGGTGTCGGCATTGTGTGAAATGTCCTGAACTACAACAAATTTCGCATTTGCCAAGGCTTTTTCTACTCTTCTAGAATCGGGTAAGCTCACCATTGGATTGGTACAAATAATCCAAATGGCTTTCATTTTTCCAGATTCCAGCGCATCAAACATTTCAGTAGCTGTGAGACCTGGTTTTTCGGAAATTTCAGGAACTCCCCAAAAATCAGCCACTTCCTGACGATGAGTTGGATTATTTAATTCCTTGTGAACAGCCAACAAATTCGCCATGCCGCCCACTTCTCTTCCGCCCATTGCGTTGGGTTGTCCTGTTAAAGAAAAAGGACCAGAACCAGGTTTTCCAACATGTCCTGTAAGTAACGAAAGGTTGAGTAAAGCGGTATTTTTGTCAACACCAATAGCACTCTGGTTGAGTCCCATTGCCCAAAGGGAAATAAATCCTTTGGCTTTTCCTATAATATCTGCAGCTAATTTTATTTCATCTACTGAAATACCGCACAATTTAGATGCTTTTTCAAATGAACTCGCAAGAACTAATTCTTTGTATTTTTCAAAATTTTCGGTGTGGTTTTTTATAAAGTCCTTGTCGGCATACCCTTTTTCAATCAGTCTTTTTGCCAAAGCATGATACAAAACAATATCGGTTCCGGGTATAATTTGCAAATGTAAATCGGCTGCCAAAGCGGAATCGGTTTTGCGAGGATCAACTACAATTATTTTTACTTTCGGATTTTTTTCTTTGTGTTGTTCTAATCTTCTAAACAAAATAGGATGACACCAAGCCGGATTGGCTCCTGTGATTAAAAACGTATCTGCCAACTCGATGTCATCGTAAGCAATTGGTACAGAATCTTCCCCAAAGGTTTTTTTGTAACCCGCCACTGCCGAACTCATACACAAACGGGAGTTTGTGTCTATATTATTAGTTTTCAAAAATCCTTTTACTAATTTATTAACCAAATAATACTCTTCGGTAAGGCATTGTCCTGAAATATAAAAACCAACACTGTCTGGACCGTGTTTTTGAATCATCGCTGTAAATACTGCTGCAGCACGATCTAAACCAGTATCCCAACTCACGCGTTCTTTAGGATGCGATTTGCTCCAACGCATTTCTGGATATAGAATTCTATCTGATGTGTCATTCGCAACATAATGAAGATTCATTCCTTTAGAACAAAGCATGCCTCGATTCACGGGGTGATTCGGGTCGCCGGCTACTGTTACTCCGTTTTTAGGGTCGGTTTTTACAATAATTCCACAGCCTACACCACAATAGGAACAGGTAGTTTTTATTTCTGGATGCTGCATTTTCTTTAATTTAGAGTAACCCTCTGGTTAAAAATTAATTTATATTTTTTTAAAACCGTCTTAGACATATTCTCGCAAAGTCACATTTTTAACTAAATACATAGCGACTTCGTGTCTTGGCGAGAATAATAATATAACTGACTCAAACAGCTATTTATTAAAAAGTAACATTATGTGTAAAAGAGTTTTATTAAACTCATTTTAAAATGTAAAAATAAGTATTTTTACGTATAAATACGTAATTTGTTGATTTTTTTTATAAATTTGTTTCAATTCATTTTAAGAGATTCATTATGAAAGAAAATCTAGCCCATTGCCATAGTTGTTTGAATGAAAATTGTTTTGTTAAAAAACACATTCATTTAGAGAAAATGAAAGTATATATCCAAAAAAAACGCAGTTTTGTTTGTAAAAAAGGACAGCAGTTTATCATTGAAGGTGCTCCAATTCAGGGATTGTATTTTATTTTTGACGGAAAAGCAAAAACTGTAAAAACGGGAATTAATGGCAGGGAACAAATCGTTCGACTGACCAAAAGTGGCGACACGGTTGGCTTTAGAGGTTTTGGAACGAGTAATCGCTATTTGATTGGTGCTTATGCTTTAGAAGATACGCTTTTATGTAATTTTAGCAACGAAGATATGCTCGATATTCTTCATAATGTGCCAGAATTTACTTTTGATTTAATGCTTTTTTATGCTGAAGAATTAAATAAAAGTGAAAATAATATTCGAAAAATCGCCCAAATGAATGTAAGGGAACGGGTGATTGACACCTTATTATATATTCATCGAAAATTTGGACAAAACAATGGCATGATCGAATTGGATTTATCCAGAAAAGAAATTGCTGATTTTGCTGGAACTACTGATGAGCAAGTGATTCGAGTGATTTCGAGTTTAAAAAAAGAATCGCTAATTACCTCTTCAGGAAAAAAAATAGGTCTTTTAAATATCGATAAACTCAAGTCCGAAATCAAAGAGCACAAATATCTTTAGTTTTTATAAACTTTCCATAATTACAATAGGTTCTACTTTTGTATATATATTTTGCCACGAATTCACGAATATAAAAATTAGTGAATTGGTGGCTTTTTCTTTAAAAGCATTTTTTCAATTCCTTATCTTTTAGTTATAAATACGTATTTTTTTAAAAATGCCTATTTCGCTATTTATTGATTATCAAATTATTAAAAATTTAATCTGCTATAAAACAGTTTTTAAACTGCTATTCATTGCTTTTTTTGAGTATTAAAAAGATATTTATCGGTGGTAAAATCCATAAACTACGTACAAATACGTACTTACATTTGCTTCATACTAATTTAAATATGAAGATTATGTTAAACATTACTAAGCAATTACAAAAAATCGAAGGATTCAAAAAAGGAAAAACAGCATCAATTCGTTTTTCAAAATCAATTTTTTTAGGAATAACAGCAATCATTTTTGGTCAAAATGTTGCGAATGCTCAGTTGACAGCCACTGGACAAATTAGAGAAAGAACCGAGGCGAGAGGCGGACAAGGAACTTTGCTTCAAGATGGAAAAAGAGGTTCGTTATTTAACACTCAACGAACCAGATTAAATGTTGGTTTTACAGGTTATAGATACAAGGTGTATGCTTCGTTACAAGATGTACGTGTTTGGGGACAAGACGCTTCTACTATAAACAGAAATACTATTGATGCTAATGATGGAATTATGTTTCATGAAGCTTGGGGTGAAATTATGTTGATTGATACCATTAGTACCATTCAAAATTTATCCTTAAAAATTGGGCGTCAAGAAATTGCTTATGATGATCAAAAAGTTCTTGGAAGTTTAGATTGGTTGCAACAAGCCAGAAGACATGATGCGATTGTTTTAAAATATGCCAATAAAGGTTGGACTGCCGATTTTGGGGTGGCTTTTAATCAAAGAAAAGAGTTGAATTCTGGTACAACTTATGAGGGTTGGGCAGGACCAGCTGCTACCGTTTATCCAGCTGGAACAAACGGAATAGGTCATGCATACAAATCGTTTCAATATGCATATATAGGTAAGAAATTTTTCTTTGGTGATATGTCATTTTTATTCTTCAAAGATGATTTTAGTAAATTTACTGGACCTGCAAATGCTCCAACAGCATTTATAGAAGGTGTAAATGCAAGAACCACTACTGGTTTTTATTACAACCTAAACCCAACTAGAAAATTAAACTTGAATGGTAGTTTATATTACCAAGGAGGAAAAGACAAACTAGGGAAAACTATTAGTGCAAAATTGGGTTCACTAACCGCAACCTATCAAGTAAGCCGAAAATTATTCTTAGGAGCTGGTGCCGATTATTTGTCAGGAACAGATGGAACAACGGCGGCTTCTCAAAACAATCAATTTGATCCTTTGTACGGAACACCACACAAATTCTGGGGATACATGGATTATTTTTATGTAGCTAGTCCGTTTGGTGCTCAAGGATTGCTAAATTATTTTGTTAAAGCCAAATACAATGCAAATGATAATTTGAGTTTATTTTTAGATGTTCACGGATTTGAATCAGCGGCAGATCTTGCTGGAAATTTAGATAAATATCTTGGTACTGAGGTAGATTTAAGAGTCAATTATAAATTCACCAAATTGATCAATATCGAAGGGGGTTATTCTGTTATGGCAGCTAAAAACACTATGGCTTCTGCAGCGGTTAAAAATGTTGTAAACCCAAAATTGACAGCTCAATGGGCGTATGTCATGTTGAATATTACACCTAATTTCTTGAATACTAAAAAAATGTAATTCAATTAGATTTAAAGATTAAAAAATTTAAAGATTAAAAATTTAAAAAATATAAAAATGAAAAAAATATCAATAAAATTTAAAAATTTGCTTGTAGCTTTTATGCTAACAATTGCAACTGGTTTTACTGCAATAAATGCTCAAGAACCTGTAAAATTAGGATTCATTCCCTTAACCGATTGTTCGCCTTTAGTAATGGCAAAGGAACTCGGATTGTTCAAAAAATATGGGGTTGAAGTGGTTTTAACCAAAGAAACTTCTTGGGCTAATGTTCGTGATAAAATCTTAACAGGTGAATTAGATGGTGCGCACTGCTTGTATTCTATGCCGTTTTCAGTGTATACTGGTGTGGGTGGAAAAGAAGGTTCTTTGATGAAAATTGCGATGATGCTCAACGTAAATGGTCAAGCAATTACGCTTTCAAAGGATTTTTGTGGTAAAGTAGGTTTCAAACAAATGAATAAAGTAACGCCTGTAGTTTCTGCAAAATTAAAAGCCGAGAAAGAAGTTACTTTTGCCATGACTTTCCCAGGAGGTACGCACGATTTATGGTTGCGTAACTGGATGTCACTAGCGGGATTAAACCAAAAAGCGGTAAAAATTATCACGATTCCTCCTCCGCAAATGGTAGCCAATATGAAAGTAGGAAATATGGACGGATACTGTGTGGGGGAACCTTGGGGTGGTGTTGCTGCTAAACAAGGAATTGGTTTTACTCAAATTGCCACGCAGGATATTTGGAAAGATCACCCAGAAAAAGCATTGGTTATTAATAACGAATTCAGTACCAAACACAAGGCTGATTTGGTTAAAGTTATGAAAGCCGTAATGGAAGCCTGCAAATGGTTAGACTCTCCTGCCAATCGGAAAAAAGCTGCCGCCATTATCGGAAAAGCACCTTATGTAAATGCGCCTGCCGAAGTAATAGAAAACAGGTTAATGGGTAATTATGACTTGGGTTGTAGCCTCGGAACCGAAATTTACGACAACGATTATATGTTATTTCACAAAGGAGGAGCCGTTAATTTTCCTCGCAAATCGCACGGAATTTGGGCAATGGCACAATTTGTACGATTTGGTTATTTGAAAGAAGAACCAAATTACAAAGCAATTGCAGAAAAAATTGTAATGGATGATTTGTACAAAGAAGTAGCTGCTAGTATGAAAATAAAAGTACCAGCAGATGATATGAAACCCTTTTCTCTTACAATGGATAAAACGGTTTTTGATCCAAACAACCCGTCGGCTTATTTAAAAGTAGTTAAAAAGTAACTTTAACCGCAAAGGTTACAAAGATTTCGCAAAGTTCGCAGAGTAAAAACTTTTTTGACCTTTTATAGTTCAAAAAATCTGTGTTAATCCGTTTAATCCGTGTCATCTGCGGCAAAAAAAATATGCGACACTTCACTAATACAAAACTAAACTAGAATATCATGTCAAATAACACACTAACAATAAATGATTTAGAACAAAATACAGCCGTAGTTTCTGACGCGAATGTAGCGAGTTCTAAAAACAACGAAAAAACTACAGCATTTCTAAATGGAATACTCGAAAAATCGAAATCGATTCTTTTTGCAGGGCTGGGATTATTTATTTTTGGCGGTTTATGGGAAGCGTTGAGTGCTTATACCGAAAACGCTTTGCCAACTCCTATAGCTACGCTCACTGTTTTGAAAGAAATGATTTTAGATCCTTTCTATGATTATGGACCCAATGATAAAGGAATTGGATTGCAATTGTTCAGCTCGTTAAAAACGGTTTTAAGCGGATTTTTATTTGGTTCATTAGTCGCTATTCCGCTTGGAATTTTGATTGGAGCCAACAAAATTTGCAAACTTGTATTTTATCCTATCGTTCAATTATTGAAACCTGTTTCGCCTTTGGCTTGGTTTCCAATTGGATTAGTGGTTTTTAAAGATACAGGAATGGCAACAGTTTTCATTGTATTTATTACATCGTTATGGTCTACTTTAATCAACACTTCTTTTGGTGTTGCTTCGATTCCACAAGATCATAAGAATGTTGCCAAAGCCTTTGGATTCTCGAAAAAAAGGTATTTAACTAAGATTTTAATTCCGTATAGTTTACCACATATCATAACAGGTTTGCGTTTGAGTATCAGCGTAGCTTGGTTGGTAATTGTAGCAGGCGAAATGCTTTCTGGTGGATCAGGAATTGGATTTTTTGTTTGGGACAGTTGGAATGCATTAAGCCTCGAAAGAGTAATATCGGCAATTATCATCATTGGAGTAGTAGGTTTATTATTAGATAGACTATTCACTTATTTTGAAAACAAAGTAGCGTACTGAGAATTTAAAGTTTAAAGTTTAAAAGTTTAAAGTTGTTGTATTGCAAAATACTTTTAGTCAACCTTAAACAACTTTAAACCTTAAACCATATTAAACAATCCTAAACCCAAAAAAAACATGAGTTATTTAGAAATAAAAAATTTAGAAATATCCTTTCCAACTCCAAAAGGAAAATACAT
>CAMAWK010000049.1 GCA_945861915.1 Flavobacterium psychrophilum
GACATCGAACCCATTTTAGAATTACTCATTCACGACAAAAAAAATGAATACGGAAATATTCAATTTGCATTAATAGAAGGCATTGGTAAAATAAAAATAAATCAATCTGTTGAAAATGAATTGATTAAAAAATCGTTCTTGGATTATAAATCCTAATTATTTTTTTACATAAAAGCATTGTTTTACGTCTATATAATTTTTTACATTTGCCACAATGAAAAGAAATCTTCCAATTATTTATACTAATAGTAGAGTTTGAAATTCATTTGTTATAATATATTTAAAACCTCAAAATACTAAAACGAATGAATACTAAATATTTTGATTTAATTAATCAAACCTATTATTTTCCTCAAGAAGAGTTTACATTAAACAAAGACAACCTTCTGTTTCACAATATCGATTTGATGAAACTAGTAGAAAAATATGGAACACCATTAAAATTTACTTATTTGCCTCAGATTTCTAACAACATCAATAGAGCCAAAAATTGGTTTCGTAAATCGATGGAGAAAAACAAATATGACGCAAAATATTATTACTGTTATTGCACAAAAAGCTCTCACTTTCAATATGTTATGAATGAAGCTTTCAAAAACAACATTCATATTGAAACTTCCTCTGCTTTTGATATAAATATTGTTGAAAATCTATTAGAATCAGGCAAAATAAACAAAAGCACTTATGTAATCTGTAATGGATTTAAAAGAGATCAATACATTGAAAACATTGCTCGATTAATTAATAACGGTCATAAAAATACTATTCCGATAATTGATAATTACGAAGAACTTGATATTTTACAAGATAAAATAAAACGTAAATTTAAAATTGGAATTCGTATTGCTGCAGAGGAAGAACCTAAATTTGAGTTTTATACCTCTAGACTAGGTATTGGGTATCGAAACATTGTACAATTTTATAAAAAACAAATTCAAGAAAATAAGAAGTTGGAACTAACCATGCTTCACTTTTTCATCAATACGGGCATCAATGACAATGCGTATTATTGGAACGAATTGGTTAAATGTATCAAAGTGTATGTTGCTTTAAAACGTGAATGTCCAACCCTGACTGGATTGAATATTGGCGGAGGTTTTCCAATAAAAAACTCTCTTGCTTTTGAATATGATTATCAATATATGATTGACGAAATTATCAATCAAATTAAAATTGCCTGTGACGAAGAAGAAGTGGATGTGCCTAATATTTTTACAGAATTTGGTTCGTATACAGTCGGAGAAAGTGGTGGCGCAATTTATCAAATATTGTATCAAAAACAGCAGAATGATAGAGAAAAGTGGAATATGATTGATTCATCATTTATAACCACTTTGCCAGATACATGGGCTATTAACAAACGTTTCATTATGTTGGCTGTCAATCGATGGAATGATACATATGAAAGAGTTTTATTAGGCGGAATGACCTGTGATAGTGATGATTATTACAATTCTGAGCAGAATATGAATGCCATATATTTGCCAAAATACAACAAAGAAAAACCATTGTATATCGGTTTTTTCAACACTGGAGCGTATCAAGAAACTATTGGAGGTTACGGCGGATTGCATCACTGTTTAATTCCAGAACCGAAACACATCCTCATTGACAAAGATGAAAATGGAATTTTAGCTACCGAAATATTCTCTGAGCAACAAACAGCAGAACAAGTGATGCGAATTTTGGGATATAATAAATAAAGTATATCCAACACATTAAAAATTTCTTAAATTTGAAAATGCTTTTCAGTATTTCTATTTAAATAAAAATAAAAAATAAAATGAGTAAAGGACCGATAAGTCAATTTATAGAAAAGCATTATTTGCATTTTAACTCTGCCGCATTAGTCGATGCTGCAAAAGCATACGAACAACAATTAGCCAATGGAGCCAAAATGATGGTAAGTATGGCTGGGGCAATGAGTACAGCAGAAATAGGTAAAATTTTCGCAGAAATAATTCGTCAAGATAAGGTACAAATTATATCTTGTACTGGAGCAAATTTGGAGGAAGACATCATGAACTTAGTCGCACATTCGCATTATGAAAGAGTTCCAAATTACCGTGATTTAACTCCTCAGCAAGAGTGGGATTTATTAGAAAGAGGTTTAAACCGTGTTACTGATACTTGCATTCCGGAGCACGAAGCATTTAGAAGATTACAAAAACATATTTACAAAATTTGGAAAGAGGCTGATGATAAAGGGGAACGTTATTTTCCGCATGAGTTTATGTATAAAATGTTACTTTCTGGCGTACTTGAAGAATATTATGAAATTGATTTGAAAGATAGTTGGATGTATGCTGCGGCAGAGAAAAACCTTCCAATTATTGTACCTGGATGGGAAGATAGTACTATGGGAAACATCTTTGCTTCGTATGTAATCAAAGGAGATTTAAAAGCATCTACAATGAAATCAGGAATAGAATACATGGTATTCTTGTCTGATTGGTATCCAAAAAACAGTACCAAAGGTGTTGGCTTTTTTCAAATTGGTGGAGGAATTGCTGGAGATTTTCCAATATGTGTTGTTCCTATGTTGTATCAAGATATGGAAATGCATGATATTCCGTTTTGGAGTTATTTTTGTCAAATTTCAGACTCTACAACTAGTTACGGTTCCTATTCTGGAGCTGTGCCAAACGAAAAAATCACTTGGGGAAAATTGGATATCAACACCCCAAAATTTATTATTGAATCGGATGCGACTATCGTTGCTCCATTAATTTTTGCTTATTTATTAGATTTATAAATTATATGAAATCGCCATTAACAACAAGTTTGCGTCAGCAAACACCAATGAGTAAAACGGCGATAACATATGTGACCGCTGAAAAATATAATTTACACATATGAAAAGAATAATTGTTGACTACGCTAAACTTACTCATGAAATTTTAAACCTGTTGGTTGATAAATTTCCTGATGGCTATGATGATTCAAACATTATCCGTTTTAGAAATGCCCAAAATGAACTAATTGAAGCAGTTGAAGTACGAACAGAAGATACTATTTATTTAGTAAAAGTGAGTACAAAATTGGCTGACCGAATAGAAAATTATGATGAAGATGACGAAATAGAAGATGAAATAGAACCAATCTTGCCAATGAAAGGATTAGATGACGAAGATGACGACACCGATGACGGTGATAGTTTAGATACTCCTGATTTTAAAGATGATCTTTTAGAACCAAATGACGACGACGATGATGACGATCAAATTGAGAATGATTTTTCTGAAGACGAAGATGAGGACGAATAAATGACTAACAACAATTTAGAAAATTTACATACCATAAAAAACTACAAACCTGTCCTTCGACAGGTTTTTTTTTGAGAAAAAGCCAAATCTATTCAAAATAATTCTAATGATAATTATTTTGAATTGTGTAATTTTATAAAATTTATACTACTTTATTTAAATTAAAATGTATTTAATCGATTTAATTGTTGCTTTAATCGATTTAATTGTAGTTTTATGATCACTAAAAAACCATAAAAATGCTAATACTACTAATTATAAAAAGTATTCACTTCCTATTGCATTCGAATAGCAGAAAAAACAATAGTGAAATTTAAAAAACTTTATTACTACAACTATTATCTTGTAGTTACTTTATATTTTTATTAAAAATCGTAAGGTTATTAAAATTTCTTTTAATATAATCAAAAGTAATATTCAATACATTTCCCATTGACTTTGCTTTTTTAAAATTCAAATCCCGAGTGTATTGATATAATTCTAATTTGAGTTGATTGATATGATTTTGGGGAGCAATAACATCATCACCCATAATTTTTAATAATCTTTTAATTCTATTTTCAGCAGAATGTATTCTTTTTGCTAAAATAGCTCTTTCTTCGTTTTTATATTGTTCTATAGAACTTTCTTGTAGTTTGTCTTTAACTAACTGAACCATTGGGTAGTTTTCTTTAAAAAATTGAGGTTTGTACATTTTAAAACTCCCTTCATAACATTGCTGGTCAAAATCGATAGGGCGAATTTTGAAAACCACATGATCAAAATCGTGATGCGGAATAATGACATAATTATAAGCTCTCATATCTCCCAAAAGCCGAATCATACAACGTTCGTTGAACTTGACAAACTCTTTTGCAATCTGCGCTTTTTCATTTTCGGTACAATTCATCAAGGCGGTTTTCATGAAAACATCTCCCGGAATTCCTGTGATATGTTCCTCGATTAAAGTATCTTCATACACCAAAAAATTAATTTTATCCGAAGAAAGAATATGCTCTAATTCGAGTCCGTACACTCTGGAAGCATCCGCTTTTTTAATATAAAAATAGACGTAATTATCGTTCAGAATGTTTCTAACTTTTATTCTAAAGGGTTTTGAATTCCCAAAGGTGCAATAGTCTATCGCATCAATATTCAAAAATTTTATGGTTTCTTGATTTCCATCAGAGTGTAAATAGGAATATATTTTTTTTAAATTCAAATCTATTTCGCCTCGTTCAAATTCAGAATAATAGACTCTTATCCATAATGTATCCACTTCATTTTTGTCGTAAACATTTACCGAACCAGAGAAACGGAGTAAATCATCATAACAGACAGAAACTTTAGAAATGCGATCATAGCGTTCTAAATAGTCTAACAATATGTTATTAATAGGATAAGACGGTTTTTTTAACTGTGGTTTGGATTCACTCATTTATTCCTTGTGTATGGTGCAAATTTAGGTTAAAATACTATTCAACTGAAACAAAATCAACCCTGGAACGTTCTATTTAAATGATAACCAAAATTAGCAAAGATTTCAAATTGAATTGGAATCAAGTTACAATCTAATTCATAAAAAAATAGTTTTATAGTATATTTGTAGGCTATGCAATACCTGAAAATAGTTTTATTTTTCGCTTTCTTTAGCTTTCCTTTTACTAACGTTAGGGGACAAATTACTGTTGACGATACTAAAACAGCCACCGATTTAGTCTCCATTTTGACCAAAAGTAGTTCTTGTATTAGCGTTTCGGGTGAAATAGTAAGGGGTGATTCTTTTACACCAGGAAAAAACAGTTATGGCTATTTTAGTAAAGCTGGTAGTTCTTTTCCATTTGCAGAAGGAATCATTTTAAGTTCAGGAAATGCGACAAGTTCCCCTGGACCTTTTGTTAGTAAAGACATAGGCGAAGGCGAATTTACTTGGTTAGGAGATTTAGATTTGAATCAAACATTAGGCATCAATAATTCTCGAAACGCAACGGTTTTAGAATTTGATTTTACTCCCCAAACCAACTTTATTAGTTTAAACTATATTTTTGCCTCCAATGAATATCAATCCTATTTTTGTTCATACTCTGATGGATTTGCGTTTTTGATTAAAGAAAATATACCCGGAGCAGTCTATCAAAATTTAGCGGTCATTCCAGGAACTTCCGAACCTGTTTCTTCTGATAACATTCGTCCAAAAATTGATAAAATAAATGTAAATGGTACTGATTACCCCGGATGTCCAGCCTCAAACGAAGCCTATTTTAATGGTTACAATACTGCTTTAAGTCCAATAAATTTTAGTGGGCAAACTGTAGTGATGAAAGCACAGACCACCTTAGAAGCAGGGAAAAATTACCATATCAAGTTAGTCATTGCCGATTCAAGAGGAGATAAAAACTACAACTCAGCTGTTTTTATTGAAGCAGGTAGTTTTTCTCCCAAAATAGATTTCGGAGCCGACCGGTTATTAGCCACCAACAACCCAGTTTGTGACGGAGATACTTTATTGATAGACACAAAATCACCTCCTACTTATACATACCAATGGTTTAAAGACGGGTCATTGTCTCCAATTCCTGGCGAAACAAGTCCAACATATACAGCTTTAGATTCAGGAATTTATAAAGTAGAAGTAGATATAGGAACAGGATGTATAATACTTGGTGAAATTAAAATTGAGTTTGCTCCACAACTCCTTTTAACGCCAGAAACTTTAGGAAAATGTGATGAAAACGGAACCGGAACAGCTACATTTGATTTGACAAAAGCAGAAACCGAAATTAAACGAAAAGACCCCAAAATAGCCAAAGTTGAGTTTTATGAAACTCAAACAGGAACAGTACTTTCAGATTTAATTTTAAATCCAACCGCTTTTCAAAAAACAGTATCTGGAGACCTTGACATTTATTCAAAAGCAACCAGTATTTATGGTTGTATAGCTGAATCAACCGTTACGCTTCAAACGTCGACAAGTATTAATACTCTAGGAATTGGCTCAACACCGATGGTAAATGATTTTTTAGGAAATAATAATTCCATTGAGTTAGTTGTTCCAACTGCTGGCGGCCCTCTTGAATATTCGTTAGACGGTATAAATTATCAGGTTTCAAATGTGTTTACTAACTTATCCACAGGAAATTACACAGCCTTTATCAGAGAGACTACTACCTGTAATTTTAGTAGTTACCCAGTAAACATTTTAGATTACCCGCGCTATTTTACCCCAAACGATGACGGATATAATGATACTTGGGAAATAGAAAATTTAGATTTATTTCCAAAAGCCATAGTCTCTATTTTTGATCAATACGGAAAACTGCTAACACAAATAAATACCTTAAAAAATTCTTGGGACGGAAAATACAATGGAATCAAAATGCCTTCTGATGATTACTGGTTTTCTATTGACTTTAGAGATGGTAAAATCGTGAAAGGGCATTTTACGCTTAAAAGATAAATAAAAAAACCACCTGTTTCCAGATGGTTTTAGTTGTATGAAAATTAGATTTAGAATTTAAATCTTTTTCTATCGGTTTCTGTTAAATATATTTTTCTCAAACGAATACTTTTTGGAGTTACCTCTACATATTCGTCCTTTTGAATATATTCTAATGCTTCTTCTAATGAGAAAATAATCGGAGGAATGATTCGTGCTTTTTCATCATTTCCAGACGAACGAACGTTTGATTGTTTTTTCTCTTTGGTTACATTAACACACATATCATCGCCACGTGAATTTTCTCCAATTACCTGACCTTCATAGATTTCGGCATTTGGTTCTACGAAGAATTTACCACGATCTTGTAATTTGTCGATAGAATAAGGAATCGCTTTTCCTTTTTCCATAGAAATTAAAGATCCTTTGTTACGTCCAGCAATTTCGCCTTTGTAAGGTTCGTATCCTATAAAACGGTGCGCCATAATTGCCTCACCCGCTGTTGCAGTTAATAATTGATTACGCAATCCGATAATTCCACGAGATGGAATATTGAATTTTACAATCATACGTTCGCCTTTGGTTTCCATAGAAAGCATTTCTCCTTTACGAAGTGTAACGAATTCTACCGCTCTTCCTGAAAGATTTTCTGGTAAATCGATGGTTAATTCCTCAATTGGCTCACATTTTTTACCATCAACTTCTTTGATAATAACTTGTGGTTGACCAATTTGCAATTCATATCCTTCTCTACGCATCGTTTCAATTAAAACCGATAAGTGCAAAACCCCACGACCAAAAACCATGAATTTATCAGCCGAATCAGTTTCGCCTAATTTCATAGCTAGATTTTTCTCTAATTCATTAGTCAAACGATCTCTAATGTGACGAGAAGTAACAAACTTACCTTCTTTTCCAAAAAATGGAGAATCATTGATGGTAAACAACATGCTCATCGTAGGCTCATCGATATCAATCGTTTTTAAGGCTTCTGGATTTTCATGATCGGCTACTGTATCGCCAATTTCAAATCCTTCGATTCCGATAATAGCACAAATATCGCCAGCAATTACTTCAGTTACTTTTTTACGACCCAATCCTTCAAAAGTGTGTAATTCTTTGATTCTTGATTTTGAAATAGTTCCGTCTCTTTTTACTAATGAAATTGGCATTCCTTCTTTCAAAACACCTCTTTCTAATCTTCCTATAGCAATTCGACCTGTAAAAGCCGAGAAATCTAAAGAAGTAATCAACATTTGTGGAGTTCCTTCTGATACTTTTGGTGCAGGAACATTGTTGATAACCATATCTAATAATGGTTCTATATTATTGGTAATATTTTCCCAATGATCGGACATCCAGTTATTTTTTGCTGAACCATATACCGTTGGAAAATCCAACTGCCATTCTTCAGCGCCTAATTCAAACATCAAATCGAAAACTTTTTCATGTACTTCTTCTGGTGTACAGTTTTCTTTGTCCACTTTATTAATAACCACACAAGGTTTCAAACCTAAATCAATTGCTTTTTGCAAAACAAAACGCGTTTGTGGCATCGGTCCTTCAAAAGCATCTACTAATAAGCAAACACCGTCTGCCATATTCAAAACACGTTCTACCTCTCCACCAAAATCGGCGTGACCAGGTGTGTCAATAATATTAATTTTTGTTCCTTTATATACTACAGAAACATTTTTTGAAGTAATGGTAATTCCTCTTTCACGCTCTAAATCGTTGTTGTCAAGAATTAAATCACCTGTATTTTCGTTATCACGAAATAGTTGACAGTGATACATAATTTTATCAACCAAAGTAGTTTTACCGTGATCGACGTGGGCAATAATTGCAATGTTTCTAATAGCTTCCATCTGTTTTTTTTGAGGTTGCAAAGGTACACTTTATTTTAATATAAAAAACAATTCAAAATTGAATGGTTACAGTTTAATAACTTTGTATAATTATAACTTTATTATCACACAAGTTTATAAATCTAACAAAAAAATGCGAAATATTTTTTTATATTTGGATGATGAAAAACAAGAATCTCAAAACAGCACTTATATTTACCATTATCTCTCTTGCTGGGATGTTTTTCTGTCATTTTCTACTACAAAAATTTACTATTGAGAGTAACTATTATTTAATCAAAGACATCCTATTCGTTTTAATCACAGGTGTAGTTATTAAATTAATTTTATCAAACAAAGAAGATCGTCATAATAAAGTTTTCAAAAAACTCATTGATACTAATACCAAAATCACAGAATCGAACGAACGTTATGATATTGTTTCAAAAGCGACCAGCGATACCATTTGGGATTGGAGAATTCAAGAAGATTATATTATTTGGAACAAAGGAATTGAAGATGTTTTTGGATATAAAAAAAATCAAGTAGGAAACAGTTCTACTTGGTGGTTTGATAACATTCATCCTGAAGATAGTATAAAAATGTCCGTACGATTATATTCGTTTTTAGAGCAACAAACAGAAAGATGGCAGGATCAATACAGGCTTAAATGTGCTGACGGAACCTATAAATATGTATTAGATAGAGGTTTTATTGTGAAAGATGCAAATGGCAAATCTGTTAGGATGATTGGTGCTATTCAAGATATTACAAAACAAAAAGAAGAAGAACAAAGACTAAAATTATTAGAAACCGTTATTACCAATACTCGAAATTCTATAATGATTACCGAACCCCTCGCTTTTGAAGGAAATATTCCAAAAATACTTTATGCTAATCCCGCATTTTATAAAATGACTGGATATGAAATAGACGAAATTATTGGAAAATCTCCAAGCTTATTTAACGGTCCAAATTCTAACGATAATCAGTATCAAAAATTAATTGAAGCTATTCAAGACCGAGCAGAGTGTGAGGTAGAAACTATAAGTTATAATAAAAACAAAGAAGAATATTGGATAAACTTCTCAATGTTGCCTGTATTTAATATTGAAGACGAACTCACACACTGGATTTCGATTCAAAGAGATATTACCGAGGACAAAAAACAACAGATTGAAAAAGAACAATTAATTCGTGAATTGACCAGAAACAACAAGGACTTACAGCAGTTCTCCTATATTACTTCTCATAATCTTAGAGCCCCATTGTCGAATTTAACTGGATTATTAAATTTACTTGAAGATATTACAATTGAAAATCCGGAACTGAAAGAGATACTAGATGGATTTAGTAAATCTACTCATTTATTAAACGATACAATTAGTGATCTAGTAAAAGTAATAGTGATAAAAGAAAATCCTGCTGTTCAAAAAGAATCTATAAATTTAAATGAAGTTTTTGAAAATATTTTTAGTCAATTAGATTTTCTCATTGGAATACATAAACCTATTTTAAAAATTGATTTTAAAAAAGCTCCTGTTTTTAATACTAATAAATCATATTTAGAGAGTATCTTATTAAATTTGCTCACAAATTCTTTAAAATACAGATCTTCAAAACACCCTTTAAAAATATCAATAACGTCTGAAAAGGTAAATGAAAACGTAGTTCTCATATTTAAAGATAACGGAATTGGAATTGATTTGGTTAGAAATAAAGATAAAATCTTTGGTTTATATCAAAGATTTCATAGTCATACCGAAGGCAAAGGACTAGGATTGTACTTGGTAAAATCGCAAGTCGAAGCCATGGGAGGAACGATAAATATCGAAAGTGAAGTTGACAAAGGAACTACATTCACAATTACATTTAATAACAACTAAAAATGCTTGATAAAATTTTATGTGTAGATGATGATGCCATAACTTTAATGTTATGCAAAATGGTATTATCCAAAAATTCTTTTTCGAATGAAATTGTAACAGCAACAAACGGAGAAGAAGCACTTAATTATTTTAAGACGCTCAAAAAAATAATCTTAGAAACCCCTTCAACCAAAATACCACAAATGATTTTTTTAGATTTAAACATGCCTGTCATGGGAGGTTGGGAATTTCTAGATCATTTTAATAGTGAAGAATTTTTAGATTTCAATTCTATAAAAACTATAATTCTATCCTCAACAGTTGACCCTGCAGATCTTGAAAAATCAAAAAAATACCCAATGGTTATTGATTTTCTATCAAAGCCTATTTCAAAAGAAATGCTTGAATATCTTAAAACAAAAATTTAATCCATAAAAAAAGTCTCAATTTCCATTGAGACTTTTTTTATACTTACTAAATTAGTATTACAATTTAGCTACGTGTTTTGTTAGCTTCGATTTTAAATTCGAAGCTTTGTTATCATGTATGATATTCTTTTTAGCCAATTTGTCAATCATAGAAATTACACTTGACAATTTTGCAGAAGCATCTGCTTTATCAGTAGCTATTCTTATTGCTTTGATGGCATTACGAGTAGTTTTGTGCTGATATCTATTTAAGACTCTTTTTTTATCGTTGCTTCTAATTCTTTTTAAAGCTGACTTGTGATTTGCCATTTTCTTTCTTATTTTTTTAAATTCTAATTTTTGTAGTCCCTGGGGGAATCGAACCCCCCTTACCAGGATGAAAACCTGGCGTCCTAACCGATAGACGAAGGGACCTTATTTCTCTAATGCGGATGCAAAAATACAACTATTTTTTAGACGTACAATAGTAGAAGTAAAAAAAATATTTTTTTTTTAATATGCCTTTGCAAATAAGACCCTTCCAATAGATTTTTTTCCAGTAAAAACACAAGCTCCAGCCTGTTCCACCCTATCTAAAGGAACACATCTTATGGTGGCTTTAGTCAGGTTCTTAATTTTTTCTTCCGTTTCGGCAGTTCCATCCCAATGAGCGGACAAAAACCCACCTTTACTTTCTAAAACCGCTTCAAACTCTTCAAAACTATTTACTTCAGTAATATGAGTTTCTCTGTAATCTAATGCTTTATTGAATAAATCCTTTTGAATTTGTCCTAATAAATTTTGAATATAATTGGTAATTCCTTCTTTAGCAACTGTTTCTTTTGTCAAAGTGTCTCTTCTGGCAATTTCAAAAGTTCCGTTCTCAATGTCTTTTGGTCCAATTGCCATTCGAACAGGAACACCTTTCAATTCCCATTCTGCAAATTTAAATCCTGGTTTTTGAGTAGTTCTATCGTCATATTTTACAGATATATGTAACTTTTTCAACTCTGAAACCAAAACAGCTACTTCATTTGAGATAGCTTCTAATTGTTCGTCACTTTTATAAATAGGAACAATAACCACCTGAATGGGTGCTAAATTTGGAGGCAAAACCAATCCCTGATCGTCTGAATGTGTCATGACCAAAGCCCCCATTAATCGGGTCGAAACACCCCAGGATGTTCCCCAAACATAATCTTGTTTTCCTTCAGCATTCGCAAATTTCACATCAAAAGCTTTAGCAAAGTTCTGACCTAAAAAATGAGACGTTCCCGCTTGCAACGCTTTTCCATCTTGCATTAAAGCCTCAATACAATAGGTTTCTTCGGCTCCAGCAAAACGCTCCGATTCAGTTTTCAATCCTTTTATTACTGGAATTGCCATAAAATTTTGAGCGAAATCAGCATACACCTGCATCATTTTTTCAGATTCCTCAATTGCTTCTTGTTTTGTAGCATGCGCTGTGTGTCCTTCTTGCCATAAAAATTCGGCTGTACGCAAAAATAAACGAGTACGCATTTCCCATCGAACTACATTTGCCCATTGATTAATCAAAAGAGGCAAATCACGATATGATTGCACCCATCCTTTGTAAGTTGACCAAATTATAGCTTCACTGGTCGGACGAACTATTAATTCCTCTTCTAATTTAGCGTTCGGATCTACTATTAATTTTCCAGCATTATCAGGATCATTTTTCAATCTATAATGGGTTACAACAGCACATTCTTTAGCAAAACCTTCCGCATTTTTTTCCTCTGCTTCAAACATGCTTTTTGGAACAAATAGCGGAAAATAAGCATTTTGATGTCCTGTTTCTTTAAACATTCTATCTAACTCTGCTTGCATTTTTTCCCAAATAGCATAACCATACGGTTTGATAACCATACAGCCTCTAACTCCTGAATTTTCGGCTAAATCCGCCTTTACAACCAGTTCGTTATACCATTTCGAATAATCTTCTGCTCGTGATGTAAGGTTCTTGCTCATATTGAATAGTTTGGCACAAATTTTGTAATTATTTTTTTAATTAAAAAGTCACGCAAAACTAACTATTTTTGTAATGTGCAACAATAAAAAAATCTATTGATATGAAAACTACTCTTTTTTTCTCGAC
>CAMAWK010000050.1 GCA_945861915.1 Flavobacterium psychrophilum
GGTGTATTAGCATCAGGAACTATGTTTTCATCCGTTTGAACAAAGTATTGCAATTGCTTTTGATAAACCACCAAATCATATTCTAACTGTGCTTTTTGGGTTTCGATTTCTTTCGATTTGGCTTTAGCACTAATGACTTCGATATTGCCACTTTCTCCTGTTTGAAAACGAAGCTCTGCATTTTTAAGGAATTTGGAATAAATTTCAAATAACTCATTATTTAGTTTTTGAATAGAAACACCATATAAATATTGATAGTATGCTAATGATACTGCTTTTTCAATTTCATATTCTGTTAATGCTTTTCGCTTTTCAGCCAATTTTGCTAATTCCTCTTGAAGTTGGCGATTGGCTTTTGTGATTTTACCAATAGGAAAGTATTGTTGAATAGAAACATTGTGGTCATAATCAACACTATTAAATTGACCGCCTTGGTATTGCACTTGTAAAGGATCTACTTGAAACGCTGTCTTCTTGAGAAGCGTTTGTTTTTCAATTTCTTTATCGGCAATTTTTAAATCTATGTTATTCGCTTTGGCTTTTTCAATAGCTTTTTCTAAAGTTATTGCTTGGCTGTTTTGCGCAAACGAAAATGTGCTGATTAATAAAACGAGTATTGTTACAATTGGATTTGACATTTTTTTTCTTCTTTTAATTCCCTTTTCAAATAATAAATACAAAATTGGTAAAACGATTAAGGTTAGTAATGTTGCCGAAAATAATCCACCAATAACTACCGTTGCTAATGGTTTTTGTACTTCAGCTCCGCCACTTGTAGATAATGCCATTGGCAAAAATCCTAATGAAGCTACAGCAGCAGTCATTAATACTGGTCTTAATCTTGTTTTTGTACCTATTAAAACCCGTTGTAATGGGTCGGTTATTCCTTCTGATTTCAGTTGGTTGAAATAGGATATTAGGACAATTCCGTTTAAAACTGCTATTCCGAACAATGCAATAAAACCAATTCCTGCCGAAATGCTAAAAGGCATTCCTCGTAACCAAAGTGCGAAAACACCACCGATTGCCGATAATGGAATGGCTGTAAAGATTAAAGCCGCTTGTTTCATACTATTGAATGTAAAGAACAATAACACCATAATTAATCCTAACGCAAGTGGTAAAGCAACAGAAAGTCTTTTGTTTGCTTCAACCAAATTTTCAAACTGACCACCATACGTTACAAAATAACCTGCTGGAAGTTTGAAATTGGTTTCTAGTTTAGCTTGAATTTCTTCGACTACACTTTTTATATCTCGACCACGAACATTTAACCCAACTGTAATTCTTCGTTTTCCGTTTTCACGAGAAACTTGCACTGGACCTTGCTCGTAAGCAATTGATGCTACTTGCGAAAGTGGTACTTGTTGTCCGTTTGGTAAGGGAATGAAAAGATTAGAAACATCCGTTATGTCGCTACGATTGTCTTTGTTCATTCTAACGACAACATCAAAACGTTTGCTTTCTTCGTAGATTTTACCTGCGCTTTCACCTGCAAAAGAAGAACGAATTATTTTGTTGATGTCGGAAATATTTAAACCATACAAAGCAATTTTATTGTAATCATATTTAACCGTTATCTGTGGCAAACCTGTTACTTTATCGGCTTTTAAATCGCCAATACCTTCAATACTATTTATTTTAGAAATCAATTCTTTGGCTTTTGTATCTAAAACTTCTAAATCATCGCCAAAAATTTTAATGGCAATATCGCTTCGGCTTCCTGTCATTAATTCGTTGAAACGCATTTGAATGGGTTGCGAAATTTCGATGTTTGCACCTGGAATGGCTTCCATTTCTTCTTTCATTAAGTTGGCTAAATCCTCCCAATTGTCAGCAGATGTCCATTCGGATTTGTCTTTTAAAACAATAATCAAATCGCCACTTTCTATTGGCATTGGGTCGGTTGGGATTTCTCCACTTCCAATTTTAGTAACAATTGTTTTGATTTCAGGGAATTTTGCTTTTAGGATTTTTTCGTATTTGGTTGTTGTTTCTACCATTTGCGAGAGCGAACTTCCAGTCATAATAGTAGCATTAATGGCTAAATCTCCTTCTTCGATGGTTGGAATAAATTCGCCACCCATATTTTGAAAAACAATAACTGCAAAAACAAATAGTGCTAACGAAATGGCTAAAACTGCTTTTTTGAAACGTAATGCTCGGTCTAAAAAAGGTGTGTATATTTTTTCAAACCAAGCCATCATTTTATCACTAAAGTTGGGTTTGTGTTCGGTATTTTTTGATAAGAACATTGCACTCATCATTGGCACATAAGTTAACGAAAGTATGAACGCACCAATAACCGCAAAGCCAACTGTCATTGCCATTGGTTTGAACATTTTGCCTTCTGTACCCACTAATGCGAGGATTGGCAAATACACAATTAAGATAATAATTTCGCCAAAAGCGGCACTATTACGAATTTTTGAAGCCGATTTATATACTTCGCTATCCATTTCTGCTTGGGTTAAGTTTTTCTGCCTTTTGAGTTTTTGCAAATGGTGCATCGTGGCTTCAACAATAATTACTGCACCATCGACAATAATTCCAAAATCGATTGCTCCTAAACTCATTAGGTTTCCGCTCACTCCAAAATGGTTCATTAAGATTACTGCAAACAGCATTGATAGTGGAATTACAGATGCTACAATTAATCCTGCGCGAAGATTACCTAAAAATAATATCAGTACAAAAATCACTATTAATGCACCTTCCAATAGGTTTTTAGTAACTGTTCCTATAGCGTTATCTACTAATTTACCTCTGTCAATGAATGCTTCGGCAACCACTCCTTCGGGTAAGGTTTTATTGATTTGTGCCATTTTTTCTTTCACTCTATCAACCACAGCACTGGAATTTTCACCTTTTAACATTAGTGCTAAACCGCAAACAATTTCTCCTTTGCCATCTTTTGTAGATGCACCATATCGTAATGCAATCCCTTCTCGGACTGTAGCGACATCACGAACTAAAACAGGTGCGCCATTTCTGTTTTTGACTACTACGTTTTCTAAATCTTTAATCCCTGTTGCCATTCCCACACCACGAATGAAGTAAGCGTATTGGTCTTTTTCGATGTATGCACCACCGGTATTTTGATTGTTTTTCTCTAAAGCCTCAAAGATTTCTGTAATGGTTACGCCCAAACTGTTTAATGTATTTGGATTGACTGCAATTTCATATTGTTTTAGCTTTCCACCCCAAGTGCTGACTTCGGCAACGCCTTCAATACCTTGTAATTGTGGAATAATAATCCAATCTTGAATGGTTCTTAATTTGACTGCATCGTATTTATCTTCATATCCTTTTTTGGCGTAGACATCATATTGATAAATCTCGCCAAGACCTGTTGATATAGGTGCTAATTCGGGCGAACCTGCATAAGCCGGAATATTTTCTTTGGCCGCTTGAAGCCGTTGAAATATTTGTTCTCTTGCCCAAAAAATATCAACATCGTCTTTGAAAACCACGGTAACAACCGATAATCCGAAGCGTGAAATACTGCGTAACTCGATTACTTTTGGGATTGTTTTTACCGATTGCTCTAACGGATAAGTAATTAACTGCTCGACTTCTTGACTAGCTAAAGTTGGAGCAGTAGTAATTATTTGTACTTGATTATTGGTTACATCCGGTAACGCATCGAGTGGTAGATTTTTTATAGAATAGCTTCCCCAAGCTACTAGAACCAAAGTGAATAAGAGTATTATAAACTTGTTCTTGATACTGAATTGTATGATTTTGTCTAACATTGAAATAGTATAATGAATTAGAAGATTAGCAAAATTTCTTTTGCTATTATTTGTGAAAAGGTCACAACTTTCTAACCCGAAATTACTCGGGTATCACTATGCTATTTGAGGTGGTTGCCAAATACTTCCGTAGAAATTGGAAGCAAGAATTGATTTATAGGCGGGAATTTGAGTAGTTATTTCTGTTGCAATTTTTCTAAACTGAGGTGCTATTTCTTGACTAAAATTTAAGATTTGCTGTCCACAACAATTGCAAATACAAAAAGGTGAACATAGATCATTTTCTTTATTGTGTGAGTGGTCATCGTGATTAGAAGCAATTTCAGTAGCTTTATGTGCTGCACTGCTTACTTCTATATCAGCACAAGGCAAACACGATAGTGCCACAAGATAGATTGATAATATGTAGTTTAAAAATTTCACGGATGTAAAAATAGGGATTTTATTTAATTGACAATAATCATAAGTTCATTTATTTGCTTTTTGATGCTTTAGATTAATGGAGTGGCTTTAATTTAGCATTAATTAAGGACTACAAAGCCCCAATAATATCCAAGAAGTTTTTGGCTGTATAACAACCCTCTACATTTTTACTTTCATAAACCATAAAATATTTATAGTTATCTCCTGATTTTTCAGCCCATTTTTTACCTAAAACATTCTTTGCTTTGCTTTCGTCATTGTCCAGAAAATCGCCTTTGGTTTCAACTAAAATAATGTTTTGCTTTTGAGTGTATAATATGAAATCCGGGTAGTGATTGTTGCTAAATCCGTTTAAGTAAAATCCTTTGTCTTTGGTTACGGAATTTCTGTGCCAAAACAAAACGTTTTCTTGAGAAGCAATATCCATTATCAAACGTTGTTCAAAATTATTCATATCGCCTTCACGCTCGTAAAGTGATTTGTCAATTTTAGCTCCTTCTTTGGTGTGAATTAGCGTTTCTTTGAACTTGAAAGTTGGTTTCACAATGATTTTATTGGTATCCAACAATCTGCTGAATTCTTCTTTGGCGTGCTGGTTTGATAATTCTAAAATCTTGGCTTTTATTTTGTAAACGTAGTTGTATTCATTGTTTACTGCGTCAATTATCTCTTCTGTGGAGAACTCGCTAAAGATGCGCTCGATGTATTTCTTGATTTCTTGTTCTGCAATAGGGGTCATATTGCCAATTTTACCCACCATAATATTGGCTATGTCTTTGACTTGCTTTTCTTTTGGTTTGGCTACAATGGTATCAATTAATATTTTTTTTGCTTGAACGCTAAATTTAGAAATTACAGCATCTTTTCGAGCTTCATCATAATCAACTTTAACAATTTCTGCACTAACGCTGTTAAAGTCAATTTCAATATCCTTTGAAGACAATTTGAATGTGCTTAATAGCTGATCTCTATTCAAGAAAACTTCTCCTTGACTTAATTCATCAAAAACCAATTCACGACTTAACACATCGGTTTCTAATTTTTTGTAAAACTGTGGTAACTCGATACTTTCTGCTACTTGATGAAAGTGTTCGACAATTTTGTAACGTTTTGGTTCTTTTCCCATTTCTCTTAAAAGGTATTCGGTACTATCTCCAGTATCTTCTGTTAGTCTTGTCTCAAAAGCAGCTCCTTGCTCGATTGCTTTTTGTGTAATTTGATTGATTGTAGTATTTGCAACTGGGACAAATTCTTTTGCCATAGGATCGAATTCTATTGCATCAATATTGATATTTGTAATGTCATTATCATCAAATTGTTCAACTGTTTTGTTTTCTTCTGACGAACCAAATAAATCTCTGTTTAAAGCCTCTTTGTCTGATATTGGAGTAACATTACCTTCAGATATAATTTCTTCGGCATAATAGTCTTTGTTACTAAAACCTGCATCTTGTAATCCTCTGACAATATTGTCTAATGTTTCGTTGAATTTAGCGGAAGCAGTTAAAACAAAAGACAAATTCAATAATGGTTCTTTGTGCTTTAAAACATAAGGCTGACGCAATACTCTACCTAAAATTTGTTCTACTTCGACTGCTGATGATTTGTCTGCTAATGATGCTAAAATATAGGCAAATGGGCAATCCCAACCTTCTTTTAATGCATTGATGGTTATGATGTATCGGACAGGACATTTTCCGTCCATTAAATCAATTCCTTTCAATTCGTCTAAACCACTTACTTTGATTTTGATTTGCTCTTCTGGAATTTTTAATTCTATCAGTTTTTCTTTAATCTTGATGTAGGTTGTATTGTCGCTTCCTTTGATATTGGATTGTGCCTGGAATAAAATAATGGGTCTTATTTTTTTACCACCTTCTAAAGTTTCTTGAATTGCCAGCTGTTCTAACTGTCTTTGTAAATGTAAAGCACTATTGATTACTTCTTCTTTACGGCTGTGGTTGTAAACAATAACTGGTAATTTTACCATATGCTCCTTTTTCAATTCAATAGCATTGACATAACTCACGATATTGCTATTCTTTTTAGGCGTAGCAGTTAAATCTAAAACGAATGAAGGATTAAGATTTTGCAACATTTCTACACTCAAATCACTTTCGGCATTATGACTTTCATCGACAATAACCAAAGGATTTAGGCTTCTAATAATATTTATTAAAGCACTTTCGTCAGTATCTGGCAAAACTAAATCTTGCTCTACCACTGTATCTCTAAATGCTTCCAAAGAACCGTTTTGTTGGTATATTTTTCGGTCGTCTTTTTTCTTGGAATTAATCCTTAAACTGCTAAAATTGAAGACGAAAATGTTTAACTGTTCTGAAACTGATGTTGGATTAAAATTAGCTCCTTGCAACAAACTTTCTTTTTCGTACACTTCTACACTATGATTGAATAAGGTGTTTAATTTTTGACGATACGGATGTGAAGCATCTGATAAACTTGAAGCGGTTTGTTGTAACAAATTGCTCCACGGCACTAACCAAACTACCGCTTTTGGTCGGCTGCTGTCGTAA
Source organism: Flavobacterium psychrophilum (assembly GCA_945861915.1). Lineage (GTDB taxonomy): Bacteria > Bacteroidota > Bacteroidia > Flavobacteriales > Flavobacteriaceae > Flavobacterium > Flavobacterium psychrophilum_E. Next base: position 6,713 of record CAMAWK010000050.1, read on the forward strand.
GTGCTGAAAATAGAATGTATAGCGTTGCAGGCAATAAATGTTTTTCCTCCGGCTGTTGGTACTTTTATTGCAATGTGTGGGGTATTGAGAATGTTGTCTTTGTATGGCACCATTCCGCTATAAGTACCGTCAAGTTTTAATTCATAAGGACCAACTTTGTCTTCCCAATATTGCTTGAAAGCCGTTGCTGGTTTAGGATACTTTTGGAGGTATTCTAAAAATAATTTTAAATCTGTGATTACTTGTTGCTGGTAGGATTTTAACTCCATTTATGTTTTTTTATACTATTTATTTCAAAATTCAATGAAATTGAATTGTTTATATATGTTCTAGATCATCAATCCATTTGTTAAATCGTGGACATTTTGCTCTTATCTTATTTATTCCAATATCTTGTGCTATTAAACAACCGTGAGTTATTTTAGAATAGTCTTTGATTATTTTCAACAATCTCTTTGATGGTGCAGTAATACTACTGTCATTTATTAATTCTGGATTTTGATTGTCGTTTAAGGTTTGTACCAAATAATTATAATCAAGAAACTCATTTTCCTCAAAACCATTATCGAAAACATTAATGTCACAAAACAATAAGCCTTCAAATTCGTGTAACTGAATGTAAGGAATAAATCTTTGTTGGAATTGAGCAGGAATACTTGCAAGCATTCCTTGTTCCATTAAATCCATTCCAATGTTTTTATTGTTATGTTGATTAGCTTGTAACCAATTTGGATAATTATGATTGGCGTGAATTCCGTAAAAATCTATTAAAGTTGTAACAAATGCCGTTGGGTCTTGTTTTAAATGTGTTTCAATTTGATGTTTTAAAGAAGCCCAATTTACAATACCTCCCGCTGTTTTCTTTATTGTTGGATTTTGAACTACAATTCCAAATTGGATTAAATGTGGTTGTAAAATATCATTACAAAATTCTTGTTCTGTTTGACCTTCACAAACTATAATTAAACGTGCCATACTATACTTTTATAAAAGGTTGACCAGAATTAATAATGTTTCTTTCCCATAAGTCGCCCAATGTAAATTCTTCTAACCAAATTTTTAAATCTTCAGAATTTAATCTGCTAAAAACCGTTTGATTTTCTTCTATACTTCTGTCGATAACCACAACATCTTCTGGATTGAATTTTGCAATTAATCCTGGTGATTGTGTTGCAACAATTATTTGAGATTTACTTGAAGCTGACTGTATCATACCAGCTAATTTCCCTATTGCAAAAGGATGTAAACCTAATTCGGGTTCATCAATAATAATTACTGATGGTGGAGTAGGCTGCATTAATAGAGCAACTAAAGCAATAAATCGCAACGTTCCGTCTGATAGTTGGTATGCTGAAAAATTACTTTCGGTATCGCCTTTATCTACCCATCGTAAAGCAATTTCATTTTCATCAAGTCGGCTTGGTTCTAGTATAAATTTTTCAATGTAAGGCGCCACTGTTTGAATAGTTTTTTCTATCCGAATATAAATTTTAGGATGGTTTACTTTTAATAAATAGAGAAAAGCAGGAAGATTTCTTCCATCTTGTTTTAGATATTGATTGTCATTTATATCACATTCTCTCCTTAAAAAAGAAGTAGTAGAAGTATCGTGAAAATGGAATACTTGAATGTTTTTTAAATGTTCCCCTAAATAATTATTTCTATAAGAACCATTTTTAGGTATATTACTTTCTTCTAAATTGTAATTTATATAATAATTATTACTCAAATCTTCCCTCTTTACATTATATCCAGAAGCTTCTTTACCGAAGAACAACCCACCTTCTTTAGTTTGAATTAAATCGAAATAGTAAGCGTTATTGTTTCCTTTACCACTATTGAAAATTAATTTACCAAATAAACTTTCCGTCGTTTTTCTACCAAAATAGAGTAAGTTATCTGCTTTTTCTTCTTGAACGAATTTTTGTAATCTTAAATTGAAAATTGCATTTATTAGTTTGAAGAATGAAACAAAATTACTTTTCCCCACACCGTTACTCCCTATAAGAATATTGATTGGTTTCATTTCCAATTCTAAATTCTTAATAGATTTATATCCTTTTATTTCTAGATAGTCTATCATAATAATACTGTTTTAAAATCTTGTTATATCTCTTGGTATTTTTTTGAAAATGATGTGATGCTTTAGCATAAAATCTTTTTCGAGTAAGCAGTTGTCTGCGTAAATGATATACTGGCTGGCTTTGTGTTTTATTTTAGCCATAAAATCATAATCTACCGTAGTAATCGCATCTTTGGTGTAATAAAAATAATAATCTGTTTGGTCTTTTGAACCTATGCGATAGTTCTCGCCTAAAAGCGAATGCTTGGCTGGACTGTATGCTGTTCTTGTTTCGGAATACCAAATATATTTTAAGATATTTTCTATCCCAACTGCCTCATTAAGAACATCTTCCTCCAAGAACAACGGTTCGCCAAGTTGGTAGTAATTGAAACTACCACCAGTGCCCTCTGTTTTTTTATTTTCTTCGCCGTAACCATTAATTACACGTTTTACTCTTTCGGCAGTAATCGTATCAGCATAATCCTCCATTTCTATAAGAATGTATTTTCTATTACCACCATCTTGATTATTTAAATTTAAAACAGCGTGTGCAGTAGTTCCACTTCCTGCAAAGCTGTCAAGGACTATGGAGTTTTTATCGGTAGAAAATGACAAAAAATAGTTTATTAAAGTATCTGGTTTAGGAAAATCAAAAATTCTTTTTCCAAATAAATCAGTAATTCTTACTGAAGCTTGTTGATTTGACCCTACTTCAAGTCCTAAATTATCACTAGGTATTTGTCCAACAGATGTGTCTAAATATAATTTACCATAGGGTGTTTCCATTTTACCTGAAGCCCAATATAATTTATTATTTATTTCAAAATCTCTAAATCTATCCTCCTTTATCATCCAAGGTCCATTTAAAGTATTTCCATTAGGTGTAATAACATCAAAATAATGTCTACCTCTTGTTTTATGAAATAAAATATCCCTCCTAAAAAAACCTTTATCATCAGAATATCTATATTCTTTTTTTGCTTTTTCTGAAAGTTGAACTTTACCTAAAACTACATTTGGCTTACTTTTCGCATAACATAAGATATATTCCTTTACGTTTGCAATTAACCCAATATTAGCTTGATTATCAGTTTTTCTCCAACAAAATTGTGTTAAAAAATTATTCTCTCCAAAAATCTCATCACAAATCAATTTCAAATGTGCTTGTTCGTTATCGTCAATGCTTATAAAAATGGCACCCTCTTTTGCTAGAAGCTTGTGAAGGAGTTTTAGTCTTGGGTACATCATACACAACCATTTGTCGTGGCGTGTTAAATCTTCACCATCTTTACCCACAACTTCTCCCAGCCATTTTTTAATATTTGGGTGGTTTACGTTATCATTATAAACCCAACTCTCATTTCCGGTGTTGTATGGAGGATCTATGTAAATACATTTTATTAACCCTTCATATTCTGGCAATAAACTTTTTAAGGCTTCGAGGTTATCTCCGTGAATAATCTTGTTGCCGCTGCTATTAGGTTCAGATTGTTGTACGCCATTAGCAAAGCCATATTGTGGCTCTAGTATTTTATAACGTACATCTTGGTGATGGTTTATTACTTTTTCTTTTCCTATCCAGTTTAATGTTGGCATTGCGAGTAGCTAGTTTTATTATGATTTAATTGTAATTGAATTGTGCATACAGTGTCGGCACAATTGAAATTTTTTCTTACAGTAACATAAATTGCAACTTAATTGCAAAATAGGTTACTACCAATCTACAAACATACAAAAATGCAATTGAATGTAAAAGGATGTTATTTGAATATGGTGGATAGGATAACCAAAAAAAGGATAAAAGATATTTTTATTTTTTTATGAAATAAAAAACAGATTTATGTGGCTGTTTGGGTGCAAATTGGTTGCAGTAGTTTATTGATTTGCTTTGCTATTGTCTTATGTTTCCCGATTGTTTAAAAACAAAAAAAGTAGTTTATGTTTTAGGTGTTTTTTGGTTATCCTATCCTATCCCTTATTTTAATGAAAAAAGGTGCAAAATGCACCTTTTAGAATTTGTATTGAGTTGACTGGAATTTTAGAGAATATTGTCGATTGAATTACTAGTGTTTTTTTGGTCTACTTCTTCATAAGTGAATTCTCTAATGGCGTAAACATAACCCGTTTTAGTACTTATTCTAATAAAGTTGTGTTTTTTCATAGCCTTTCCAATTTTGTTTATTGTACCATCATTGATATTTATTTTTGCTTTTTCTGCTAGTTTGGCTGCTATTTGAGAAGCGTTTAAAAATAGTGTTGCGTTTTCTCTTTCGATTGGTTCAAACCACGTTAAAAGCAATTCTTCCTCTGGGCTTCTTAGTTGGTATTGTTCGTTATTTTCGGTAATAGATTTAATTTCTTCCTGATCAAACCAATATCTAAAACCACTTTTAAAAAGATACAATGCTTGTGAAAATGCCATATTAATATCTACATTGTGCTGGTATTTGATGCCTTCTAATTCAAAACAAAGAAACCGTCTGCTTCCTGTACTGTCGTTTAGAAACTGTGCCGTGTTGACACTTCCGGCAAACGATGCCCTTCTGGGCATTGTTTCGTTGTTGTGTCCGTAGGCTTTTCTCATTCTGATTTGGGTTTTTGTAATGATTTCTTTGAGTGATCCAATTTCGGAACGGTTCAAGTTTTCAAGTTCGTCTAAGTTTATTAACATACATTCTGAAAGCTGCACTAATGTATCTTTGTTGTTTGGGTTTATGGTTCCGGAAAACAAATACTCTTTCAAAGGTTTCGGAACGAGTTTTTCAACCCAGGTTGTTTTTCCTAAACCTTGTTTGCCACTAAATACAATTACTGTATGATTGATTACTTTATCATCAAGGACACAACCCACCATTGCCACCAACCACTTTTTAAAACATTGCTGCCAAAGGTCTTGTTTTGTAGTCGTTATTGTGTTGGCTAATTCGGTAATGTAATCGGTCTTTTCATCGTAAGAAGGTAAATTGAAAAAGTAATCTTCAAATGGATTGAACAGCACACAAAAATCAGAATACAATAAATTTCGTAATGAAGATAGGTTAGTTTTAATTCGACCTTTTAAACATTCTCGAAGCATTGAATTTTCTATAAAATCGTTCATCACATTCCACTTCTTTTTACCGAAATATTGGAACTCTAATTTGCCAGAAACGATATTATGACGGAATACATATCTAGTTGATAAAAACAACTCTAAACGGTCAATTTGGGTTGGTTTTGGTTTGTCTTCGTCGTCTTCATCATCTAAAATAGTTGTTGATTTTTGGGTTTTAGGTGTTGGATTTTTAGGTGCTTCAAATTTCTCATTTTTGCCAAACTCGTGAATATTACCATAGGCACTATTTACTGCTTGTGTTACTTCTTTTTCATCATATCCAAAATCCGTTAAAATATATCCCAAAGCTTCGTTTAATGCAACTCCTTTTCGGTTTAGGTTACACGCTAGTTGGTGTACAAATACGTTGCGACTACCATTCACGAATTGCACTT
>CAMAWK010000051.1 GCA_945861915.1 Flavobacterium psychrophilum
GGATTTTGTAACCAATTGAAGTCTTTTTTAAGATGCATAGCAGCGCTACGGAACGAAAAAAAGGCAAAATTGGGTGCAAAAGACAAATTTTTAACAAATGGAAAAAGTTTAAACGACTTCATCAAGTTTCGACTACCTTTGCAAAAAAATAAACCATGAAGTTTGCTCAACGCTTTGCTTATTATTTGATAGGATTAATAATGGGATTATTCTTTGTAGCTGCCGTTTTTAGTGGAAAAGATACTCGTTGCAACTATTTTCCAAACGCGAGAGTTCTGAACGATTTAAGAAATAAACCGTTTCATTATTCTGATAATGCTTCCCAAATTTTATCCGAAAAATGGATTGATACTACCGACATCAAAAACAGCTTACAATATGGTGATGTTGATTTTGACAAAAGTAATATTGAAGTTGAAAAAGGAAAATTATACGTTATAGATGGAAAAACGGTAAAAAACCAAGCCATTCAACTCAAGGTAATTAATTATCCAAATAAAGCTGTTTTACAGGATATTATAAAAAAATAACTTTCGTAAAATTATAGATTTTATCTAAAACTTCATAGCGCGAAACATTTCTCTTTTTCCAGGTGGTCCTTGCAGTTTTTCAACAGTAAAACCAGCCGCAATCATATTCTTTTTTATACTACTTCTGGCGGCATAGGTTACCAAAATTCCTTTATGTTTTAGCGCGTTAAACATAATTTTAAAAATTTCCTCACTCCATAATTCAGGTTGCACTCTAAAGCCAAAAGCGTCGAAATAAATTAAATCAAACTTTTCAATATCAATAATTTCATTAAACAAAATCTTTCGTTTGGTTAGCCCAAAATCTGAATCTAAATCAACTTTTTTCTCCCAAGGACAATCATGCATTTTTTCGAAAATAGTACGCTCTTTTTCAGCTTTTAATTCTGAAACATAATTCATCATTTTGACCTCTTCTTGCGAAATTGGATAGGCCTCCACTCCAACATAATCAATTGTTAATCCCGGTTTTTTTGATTCTAAAAAAGTAATAAAAGCATTTAAACCCGTGCCGAAACCTATCTCTAAAACCGAAACTGATTGGTTTTGAAATAACGAAAGACCATTTTTTATAAAAACATGTTGTGCCTCTTGAATTGCACCAAATTTGGAATGATAACATTCGTCCCAATCTTTGATATGTATTGTTGTAGAACCGTCGTGGGTCTGTAAAATTTCTCTTTCCAAAATTATTTTATTCTAAAATCAAGGTTTAAACTGTATTGTAATGCTCAAATTTAATTAAAATATAAACCATTTAACTATCAAAAATTGGTATTTTTTAAATATTCAATAAAATTATCACTCCTTTTTAAGTTTTTTTTTTTGAATAAACAAAACGCTGTTAAATGCAGTAATTAATGATTTTTTGATAAGTATTTCAGTGTTTTTTACTTAATTTTGCAATTCTTTAAGACGATACAATTAAAATACCAACACAAGAAAAATAATTTTTCAAATAGAATTTAGTAATTATGAATGCAACACAAACCAACAAAATTGAAATAATTAAAGCTACTACTTCAAAAATAAACGAAGTAGATTTTGACAATTTAAGTTTTGGAGCCGTTTTCACAGATCATTTATTTGAATGTGATTATGTCAATGGAGAGTGGCTAAATCCAATTATTAAACCGTATGCTCCCTTTTTGTTAGATCCATCTGCAAAAGTGTTTCATTATGGTCAAGCTATTTTTGAGGGAATGAAAGCCTACAAAGATGAACAAGATGCTATTTGGCTTTTTAGACCTGACGAAAACTACAAAAGATTTAACTATTCGGCAGTAAGAATGGCGATGCCAGAAGTACCCGAAGAAATTTTTATGGAAGGGCTGAATCAATTGTTGAAATTGGATGAGGCTTGGATTCAGAAAGGAGTTGGTAACACCATGTATATTAGACCTTTTATGATTGCGACAGGCGATGGAGTTATTGCAAACCCTTCTGATTATTATAAATTCATGATTATTCTTTCGCCAGCAAAAGCCTATTATTCTGGCGAAGTAAAAGTACTTATTGCAGAACATTTTAGTAGAGCAGCCAACGGTGGAATTGGAGCAGCAAAGGCTGGAGGTAATTATGCAGGACAGTTTTACCCAACAAATTTAGCCAACAAAGCAGGTTTTCAACAAGTAATTTGGACCGATGATGCTACGCATACTAAGCTGGAAGAAGCGGGTACAATGAATGTGTTTTTTAGAATAAATGACACCCTTTACACTGCACCAACTAGCGAAAGAATTCTGGATGGAGTTACAAGAAAAAGTTTGATTGAAATGGCAAAACGAGATGGAATCGATGTAGAAGTTAGACCCGTTTTAGTTTCTGAAATTGTAGAAGCTGCAAATGACGGAAGTTTAAAAGAAATATTTGGAGCAGGAACTGCTGCAGTTGTTAACCCAATAGTTGGATTTTCGTATCAAGATGTGTATTATGAATTGCCTAAATTAGATAATTCATTTGCGTCCCAGCTCAAAGAAAACTTAACAAACATACAACACAAATTAGCTGAGGATACTTTCGGCTGGACGGTTAAGGTTTAGGTTGTAGATTGAAATTTGCAGTTATCGGTAATAAAAAAATTAAAGCAGTTTAAAATAAACTGCTTTTTTATTTCATAGAAATAGTAAAGTTTTACAATTTTTACTCCTGCTCTAAAATCTTTGTAAAATCAGGTTTAAAATAATTGGGGCCTTTCATCACTTTTCCATCTTCACGGTAGATTGGGTTTCCATCTACACCTAATTTACTCATATTTGATCGTTGAATTTCATCAAAAACTTCCTCAATTTTATGTTGTAATCCATGTTCTATGATAGTGCCGCAAAGAATATACATCATATCGCCCAAAGCATCTGCAATTTCAATTATATCATTGTTTTGAACTGCTTCAAGATATTCTTCGTTTTCCTCTTTCATTAAATTGAAACGGAGGATATTTTTGTTTTGACCTAAATCTGCTATCGGAAACTCACTGTGACCAATAGCAAAAGCAGTATGAAATTCTTTAACTGCATTGATTTGCTTTTGCATAATTTTATTTGATTAAATGAAAAGGCAAATTAGTAACTTTTGACAAACAAATGCATAAATTTGCAGAAAAAATAAGACTATGTTTAGCCAAGGACAACTATTTTTTGCGGGTTGCTTTAGTATTGCTTTTATAGCTGCAATGATTTATGCGTATCGAAAAGATGCTAAATTACACGGATTGTTTTATAAAGGAAATTATAAAATTTTAATAGCTTTCTTTCTATTTATAGTATTACTTTTTTTTATAAAAATATTTTTCAAAAGATAATTTAAATTACCTTTTAAAAAATCTCCAAAAAGACACAAACCTTATCTAAAAAATTAAAATGACAAATAACGATATATTTAAAAAACTGCGAGTTGCCTTGATGTTGCGCGACGATCAAATAGTTGAAATTTTAGAATTAGTAGATTTTCGGATTTCAAAAACTGAATTAAGTGCTTTTTTTCGTGCCGAAAATCACGAAAACTTTGTAGAATGCGGCGATCAAGTATTACGCAATTTCTTGAATGGGTTGGTGATTCATCTTCGAGGAACGAAAGAAAATCCTAAAAACCCAAAGGATGTTTTGGCAAAACACAAAGCTGAAATTCCAAAAAAAGAGGTTGATTCGAAACGTGTAGAGTTTAAACCAAAACCAAAAGACGAAGAAAGAGCTAGAGGCGACCAAAGTCCCTCTAAAACAAAACCCGCAACCAAAAAACCTTTTAAAAAACCAGCTCCCAAAATACAAGTAGTTGAAAAAGTGAAATTCAATTTTGGTAAGAATAAAAAATCATAATTTCTTTTTGGAAGTTTCTAATAATTTATTGCAAAAAAAATCCTGAACTCGTTCAGGATTTTGATTTTTAAAAGGTTCTAAAATAAATTAAGAAGTAAAATTTATTTTAAATTCATAACTAGCATCCTTTCTTAATTCATTTGAAAGAAGCTTTTTGTAGTTTAATTTTTCTACAATGTAATCATTCAATTCTAAATTGTTGGAATTTGTTTTCAAAACAACAATTTCATTATTAGTATTAATCATAATTTTAACCACTACTAGCACATCATTTTCTAGTTCTCCAACTGGAAATTCTGGATTTAAAAGTGTGGTTAATTCTTGATTTGTACCTACAAAACTAGTTTTAGACTTCAATTCATTGGCTGAAAGAAAAGAAGTGCTACCTGACAATAATACTAGGGCAATTGATAAAATTAATTTTTTCATGATTTTTGTTTTAAGATTGCTTAAAGTCTAATTATTTGACAGTCCAAAACTACAACCCTTTTTTAACCTAAAAGCAATCAAAAGGCATGTTAACTATATGATAAAAAGCAATTTCAGATATTTATTTAGCTGTTAAATAAATTTATCAAAGTAAAATTATTGCACAGCTAATTGTTTTAATTAAAAATTACAGTATTCTTAATAAAAATATCATAAATACCCATAAAACGCATTTCAGCTTATTCAAACAACCTTAACATTGAGATAACCTCACAAAACAGTTAACAAAACATTCCGTTTTATTTATAAAAAAAATCCCGAGCAAACACTCGGGATTTTCGATATATAGTATTTGAATTTTTATGAAAGCGCTGCCTGAACTTGATCTGCAGCTTCTTGAAACTGAACAGCCGATAAAATAGGCATCCCCGAATTATCTATTAATTCTTTTGCAATTTCGGCATTGGTACCTTGTAAACGAACAATAATTGGTACTTTTATAGCATCACCCATATTTTTGTAGGCATCAACAACACCTTGAGCAACACGATCACAACGAACGATTCCTCCAAAAATATTAATCAAAATAGCTTTTACATTCGGGTCTTTTAAGATGATTCTAAAAGCTAATTCCACCCTTTTTGCATCAGCAGTTCCTCCAACATCCAAGAAGTTTGCAGGTTCAAAACCAGCATATTTTATTAAATCCATCGTAGCCATTGCTAGTCCAGCTCCGTTTACCATGCAACCCACCGTTCCGTCAAGGTCAACATAATTTAATCCTGCTTCTTTTGCTTCTACTTCTATGGCATTTTCTTCACGAACATCACGCATTTCAGCTAATTTTGGATGACGATACAACGCATTATCATCTAAATTTACTTTAGCATCAACAGCGATTATTTTATTATCCGACGTTTTTAAAACCGGATTAATTTCAAACATCGAAGCATCAGAACCTACATACGCATTATACAAAGCAGCAACGAATTGTGTCATTTCTTTGAAAGCGTTACCAGAAAGCCCTAAATTAAATGCAATTCTTCTTGCTTGAAAACCTTGTAGACCAACATTTGGATCTATTTCTTCAGTAAAAATTAAATGAGGCGTATGCTCGGCAACTTCTTCAATATCCATTCCGCCTTCGGTAGAATACATAATCATATTGCGACCTTTGGCTCTATTTAATAAAACAGACATATAAAACTCAGAAGTTTCACTTTCACCTGGATAATAAACATCCTCAGCAATTAAAACTTTATGCACTTTTTTACCCTCTGCAGAGGTTTGAGGAGTAATCAATTGCATTCCAATTATCTGACTAGAAATTTCTTCTACTTGTTGCAAGTTTTTAGCAAGTTTCACTCCACCACCTTTTCCTCGTCCACCTGCGTGAACTTGTGCTTTTATAACGTGCCAACCTGTTCCAGTTTCCGCAGTCAATTGTTTTGCAGCAGCAACCGCTTCTTGAGGATTATTAGCTACATAACCTCGTTGCACTTTTACTCCGTAACTGGCTAAAATTTCTTTTCCTTGGTATTCGTGTATGTCCATAATAATGTAATTGATATGAATTTGGGTTTAATCCAAAAATTTTAAGTGTTGCAAAAATAATAAATTCAAGTTGAAATAAAATCTTTTTTTAGGATAATAATCAAAGAGTTTTATTCGAAAATTTATTTTGCCACATTCAAAATAAAATGGAAATAAAAGGCTAAAAAACAGTTGTTTTTATTCCAAAAAACAGCTTTAAATTATAAACTTTTATTGCGAAAACCTCTAAACAAGACTTAAAAAATTGCTGATTTAATAATTTAAATGTTTATGACTGTTTTTAATGTTATTAAATTTACATTTTTATAACATTACTACAAAAGTTTGTTGGTTACGATTTTTTTGATTCATTATGTTTACCGAAATCTTTATTTTTGCATAAAAATTAGTAAGCATGAAAATGAAAGCACAAGGTCTTTATTTACCAGAATTTGAACATGAAAATTGTGGAGCTGGTTTTATTTGTAATCTAAAAGGCGAAAAAACAAATCAAATTATACATGATGCACTAGAAATTCTAGTTCGATTAGAACATCGAGGTGGTGTAAGTGCTGATGGAAAAACGGGAGATGGCGCAGGATTGATGATTGATATTCCGTATGAATATTTCAACAGAGTGTGTACATTTAAATTACCTGCTCCAAGAGAATATGCAGTTGGAATGGTGTTTTTACCTAAAATTGACAATCAATACGATTACTGTAAAGAAATATTCGAAAAAGAAGTAAAAGCGCAAGGTCTTTCTGTTTTAGGATGGAGAGAAGTTCCTGTAAATTCTTCACAATTAGGACCAATAGCTTTGGCTTCTGAGCCAAAAATTGAGCAATTATTTATAGGCAAGAATGAAGCTATCGAAGAGGCTGTTTTTAAAGCTAAATTATATGCTGCTCGTAAAATAACCGAACACACAATAGCGAATTCAAAAATTTCTGAATCCACTTATTTTTATGTTCCGAGTTTATCAACTACGACTTTGATTTACAAAGGAATCATCATGCCCGAAGATATCGGACCATATTACACCGACTTACAACAAACAGATTTAGTAACCAGATTAGCGTTGGTTCACCAACGATTCTCGACTAACACAATGCCAACTTGGGAATTGTCTCAACCGTTTAGATACATGTGTCAAAATGGTGAAATCAATACCTTGAGAGGAAACGTGAGCCGAATGAGAGTGCGTGAAGAAATCATGAAAAGTGATATTTTTGGTCCTCAAATAGACAAACTTTTCCCAATTATTTTACCAGGAAAATCGGATTCAGCTTCGATGGATATGGTGGTAGAATTATTAATGCACACCGGAAGATCATTGCCAGAAGTTATGATGATGATGATTCCAGAAGCTTGGGAAAAACACCAAACCATGTCCGAAGAAAGAAAAGCATTTTATGAATACAATGCTTGTATAATGGAACCTTGGGACGGACCTGCTTCTGTACCATTTAGCGATGGAGATTATGTAGGTGCTTTATTAGATAGAAATGGGTTAAGACCTTCTCGTTATACTGTTACCAAAAGCGGAAAGCTAATCATGGCATCAGAAATTGGTGTATTTGAAGTAGCACCAGAAGATGTAGAAAGTCATGGTAGATTAGAACCTGGAAAAATGTTTTTGGTAGACATGAACGAAGGTAGAATCATCAACGATGAAGAAATAAAAAGCAAAATAGTTTCGGAGCGTCCTTATAAAGAATGGCTGAATCAATATAGATTAAACCTTAAAGATGTTCCTGCCACTTCTGAAGTGTGTCCAATTGAAACTATCGATTTAAAAACTAGAGAACGTTTGTTTAATTATACACTTGAAGACATTCAGGATATGATTACCCCAATGGCGCAAACGGGAAAAGAGGCTTTGGGTTCGATGGGAACTGATACGCCGCTTGCTGTCTTATCAGATAGACCACAATTAATTGCCAATTATTTTAAACAATTGTTTGCTCAAGTTACCAATCCTCCTTTGGACGGAATTAGAGAAGAAATTGTGACCGATATTAGTTTGGCTTTGGGTCAGGATAGAAACATATTTGATATTTCTGATAAACAATGTCGTAAACTTCGTATTCAAAATCCAGTAATTTCTAACGGTGATTTAGAAAAAATTAGAACCATTTCAGTTGATAATTTCAAAGCAGAAACGATTGAAATCTTATATCCAAAAAACAAAGGATTGAATGGTTTAGAAGATGCTTTAGAAAATATAATTAATCAAATTACCAAAGCGGTTGAGAAAGGAAATAACATTATTATTCTTTCGGATAGGGGCGTTAATAAAGACTTCGCTCCTATTCCATCGCTGTTGGCTTGTTCGTATGTGAATCATCAAATGAATCGTTTGCGTAAGCGTTCGTATTTTGATATTATTATCGAATCAGCCGAACCTCGTGAACCACATCATTTTGCTACTTTATTTGGTTATGGCGCAAGTGCTATTAATCCTTATATGGTGAACGAAATCATTAGAGTACAAGTTCAAGAAGGATTTATTACAGGAATTAGCGAACAAAAAGCAGTCGATAATTTCAATAAAGCGATTGGTTCTGGAATTTTAAAAATCATGAACAAAATCGGAATCTCTACTTTACATTCGTACAGAGGTTCACAGATTTTCGAAATTGTAGGGTTCAATTCTAAATTTGTTGAAAAATATTTCCCTTACACTACTTCAAGAATTGAAGGTATCGGATTATATGAAATTGAAAAAGAAATCAACGAAAGGTACAAATACGCCTATCCAGATAATTTAATTCCAAATAGATTAGGGTTAAATATTGGAGGCGATTACAGATGGAGACGAAACGGAGAAAGACACATGTTCAACCCGTTGACCATTTCAAAATTACAACAAGCGGTTCGATTGAGCGATCAAGGCAGTTATGATATTTATGCCAAAGCGATTAACGAACAAGCTGAAAATCTGATGACTATTCGTGGATTATTTGAATTTGATAATCTAAATCCAATTCCGTTAGACGAAGTAGAACCTTGGACAGCCATTGTAAAACGTTTCAAAACGGGTGCGATGTCGTATGGTTCAATTTCAAAAGAAGCCCACGAAAACTTGGCAATTGCCATGAACCGAATTGGTGGAAAATCAAATTCAGGTGAAGGTGGAGAAAATAGAGATCGTTTTCAACCAGACAGCAATGGCGATAGTCGTAACTCAGCTATTAAACAAGTAGCTTCGGGACGATTTGGTGTAACTTCACACTATTTATCAAGTGCCAAAGAAATACAAATTAAAATGGCTCAAGGTGCAAAACCAGGAGAGGGCGGACAATTACCAGGCGAAAAAGTAGATCCTTGGATAGCAAAAGCTAGAAACTCTACTCCTTTTGTAGGGTTAATTTCGCCACCACCACACCACGATATTTATTCGATCGAGGATTTAGCACAGTTAATTTACGATTTAAAAAATGCCAATAGAGAAGCTCGAATTAATGTAAAATTAGTTTCGGAAGTCGGTGTTGGAACCATAGCAGCAGGTGTGGCAAAAGCCAAAGCTGATGTAGTTTTAATCGCAGGTTATGACGGAGGAACTGGAGCTTCGCCTTTAACATCCTTAAAACATGCAGGTCTTCCTTGGGAACTTGGATTAGCCGAAGCACAACAAACCTTAGTTTTAAATAATCTAAGAAGTAGAATTGTTGTTGAATGTGATGGTCAGTTAAAAACAGGTCGTGATGTAGCTATCGCCGCATTGTTAGGTGCCGAAGAATTTGGTTTCGCCACTGCTCCATTAGTAGCTTCAGGTTGTATTATGATGCGTAAATGTCATTTGAACACCTGTCCAGTTGGTATCGCTACTCAAGACAAAGATTTGCGTAAAAATTTCAAAGGAACACCGGAACATGTGATTAATTTCTTTTATTATGTAGCTGAGGAATTGAGAGGTATTATGGCGCAACTTGGTTTTAGAACCTTAGAAGAAATGGTGGGACAAACTCATAAAATCAACTCTAACAAAGCCATTACACATTACAAAGCCAAAGGGTTGGATTTATCTTCTATTTTACACAGACCTGCTGCTTATAGCAAAATGATTGTTAGAAATACTCAAAAACAAGATCATGGTTTAGATAATGTTTTAGACCTTCAAATATTGAAAGACTCACACAGAGCGTTGTACAGAAAAGAAAAAACAACTTTAAGTTATGCTATAAACAACGTAAACCGTTCAGTTGGTGCTATTGTAAGTCACGAAATTTCTAAAATTTACGGACATTTAGGGTTGCCAGAAAACACGTTAAACATCAACTTCACTGGTTCTGCTGGACAAAGTTTCGGTGCTTTTAGTGCGCATGGATTGACTTTTAGTGTAGAAGGAAATACAAACGATTATTTAGGTAAAGGCTTGTCTGGAGCTAAGTTAATTGTTAAAAAACCAGCTACCGCTACGTTTATTGCCGAGAATAATGTCATTGTTGGAAATGTTTGTTTATTTGGTGCTATCGAAGGAGAAGCCTACATCAACGGTATCGCTGGAGAGCGTTTCGCCGTTCGTAATTCGGGTGCAATTGCAGTTGTAGAAGGGGTTGGAGATCATGGATGCGAATATATGACTGGTGGAAAAGTAGTAGTTTTAGGGAAAACTGGAAGAAATTTTGCCGCAGGAATGAGCGGTGGAATTGCCTACATCTTTGATCCTGAAATTAAATTTACGAATGGTTTATGCAATACAGAATCAATCGAATTTGAAGCAATTGAAGCCAAAGAAAGTGAAGAATTAAAAGAATTAATCGAAAATCATGTTCGCTATACCAACAGTGCAAAAGGAACAGAAATACTAGCAAATTGGTCAACTAGTTTGGCTCAATTTGTAAAAGTAATGCCAACAGAGTACAAAAAAGCATTAAAACGCTTGGAAACAGAAGAACAAATGGTAGAAGAATTAACAGCATAAAAATACAATGGGAAAAGTTACAGGTTTTAAAGAATTTGAAAGAATGGATGAAGACTACACCGCAGTTGAAGAGCGTGTAGGACATTATAATGAATTTACAGTTCCTTTGAGCGAAGCAGAAATCACTACTCAAGGATCTCGTTGTATGGATTGTGGTATTCCGTTCTGTCATAGCGGCTGTCCTCTTGGGAATTTAATTCCCGATTTTAATCACATGGTGCATCAAGGAGAATGGCAAAAAGCCTCTTGGATTTTGCATTCTACCAATAATTTTCCTGAATTCACAGGTCGTTTGTGTCCAGCACCTTGCGAGAAAGCCTGCGTTTTAGGATTGATTGAGGAACCCGTTTCTATCGAAAATATCGAAAAAAATATTGTAGAACGTGCTTTTGCAGAAGGTTGGATTAAACCTCAACCGCCCAAAACGAGAACTGGAAAAACAGTAGCCGTAATAGGTTCTGGACCAGCAGGTTTGGCAGCAGCGCAACAATTAAATAGAGCTGGACATTTGGTGACTGTATTCGAAAGAGACGATGCAATAGGCGGACTTTTAAGATATGGAATTCCGAATTTCAAAATGGAAAAAGGAATTATCGAGCGTCGTTTAGCCATTTTAAAAGCAGAAGGCATTGAATTTAAAGTGAACACAAACGTGGGTGTTAATTATGACATCAATGAATTAAAAGCGTTTGATTCTATTGTACTTTGTGGAGGAGCAACTGAAAGAAGAGGTTTGCCAACTCCAGGGGCAGATGCTGATGGCGTAGTTCAAGCCATGGATTTCTTGACACAACAAACAAAGGTAGTTTATG
Source organism: Flavobacterium psychrophilum (assembly GCA_945861915.1). Classification (GTDB taxonomy): domain Bacteria; phylum Bacteroidota; class Bacteroidia; order Flavobacteriales; family Flavobacteriaceae; genus Flavobacterium; species Flavobacterium psychrophilum_E. The sequence goes on from CAMAWK010000051.1 coordinate 11,549, forward strand.
GTCAAAAAGTAGAAAATCAAGTAATGGCAACTGGCAAAGATGTCATTGTTATTGGTGGTGGAGATACTGGTTCAGACTGTGTAGGAACGTCAAACCGTCATGGTGCCAAATCAGTTACTAACTTTGAGATTATGCCAAAACCTCCAGTAGGAAGAAGTGAAACAACCCCTTGGCCATTTTGGCCTTTGCAATTAAAAACCTCTTCGTCACACAAAGAAGGAGCAGAAAGAAACTGGTTGATTAACACCAAAGAATTTGTTAAAGATGCCAACGGAAAATTAATCGCTCTTAAAACTGTAAACGTAGAATGGAAAATTGTTCCGGGACAAAGACCAGAACTAATCGAAGTGGCAGGTTCGGAAAAAACGTGGCCTTGCGATTTGGCTTTATTGGCATTAGGATTTACAGGTCCTGAAAAAACATTAAGCAGCCAATTAGGTTTAGAACTCGATTTCAGAAGCAATTACAAAGCGGACTATGGAAAATACCAAACCAATATTCCTAACATTTTTACCGCTGGTGATATGCGTCGTGGACAATCGTTAATCGTTTGGGCCATCTCTGAAGGTAGAGAAGCTGCCAGACAAGTCGATTTATACTTAATGGGAAGTTCTAATTTACCAACCAAAGAAGGAGGCGATTTACCGGGAGTTTAAAGAACACACAATTT
>CAMAWK010000052.1 GCA_945861915.1 Flavobacterium psychrophilum
ACTGCTAGAGATATTGCTAGAATTTTTCTAGAAGGGCTTCGTTTTTTAGCAATAAAAAAATTATTTGCTCTTATTGGTGGCTCTGTCGGAGGCGGAATTGGTTGGGAAATGGTAGCGCTAGAACCAGCCATAACACAAAATTTTATTCCTATTGCAACCGACTGGAAATCGACCGATTGGCTGATTGCCAATTGTTATTTACAGGAAAAAATTCTAAATAATTCTAGTAATCCTATCGAAGATGCTAGAATTCATGCTATGTTGTGTTATCGGACGCCGGAATCTTTCAAGGAAAAATTTCAACGAAATTCGACCGATTCTTTCGAGTCCTTTCAAGTGGAAAGTTGGTTGAATCATCATGGAAAAAAACTGCAACAAAGGTTTCAGCTCTCTGCGTATAAAATGATGAATCAGTTATTAAAAACAATTGATATTACTCGAAATCGAGCTTCGTTTGAAAGTATTATTACCGAAATAGAAGCCGATATTCATATTATTGGAATCAATTCGGATTTGTTTTTTACTGCCAATGAGAATCGCGAAACCTATCACGAAATAAAAAAATTCAAGCACAATGTGTTTTATAGCGAAATTGATTCGCAACATGGGCATGACGCTTTTTTAATGGAATATAAACAATTAGATACTTTATTAGAAGTTGTTTTTAACACAAATAAAAAAATGAAAATACTAAAATTTGGAGGCAAATCTTTGGCAAACGGACAAGGAATCGATGCTGTTTTAGACATTATAATTGACAAAAAAAAGCAAGGAGAAAACATAGCGGTTGTGGTGTCTGCACGAGGAAATGCTACAGATGAATTGGGCGATATTTTAACCATTGCTTCTAAAAGCAGAAATTACAAGCCACTTTTAGAAAGTTTCAAAGAATCGCAACAAGCCCATTTTGCCAATGTTGACTTGTCTATTGAGTTTGAGAAATTGGACAAACTTTTTGAAGGCGTTAGTTTAATAGGCGATTATAGCGAAAAAATAAAAGACCAGGTTTTGTCCCAAGGCGAATTGATTGCAGCAAAATTAGTTAGTTCGGTTTTACACGAGCGAGGAATTAACACGCTTTTTACGGACACGAGAGAGTTGATAAAAACTGATTCGAAATTTGGCGATGCACAACCTTTGGAACAAATTTCTAAAAAAAATGTGATTCAATTTTTTAAAGAAAACAAAGAAACTGTCCATATTATAACTGGTTTTATTGGTTCAAATTCTAAAGGAGAAGCGACAACTTTGGGCAGAAACGGAAGCAATTATACCGCTTCGTTAATTGCCAATTACATCAATGCCGAGGAATTACAGATATACACCAATGTGGACGGAATTTACACCGCCAATCCAGAATTGGTTCCCGATGCCAAGAAAATAGACCGATTGTCGTTTAATGAAGCCAACGAAATAGCTAATTTCGGTGCAACTATTTTACATGCCAAAACCATCATTCCTTTGTTAGAAAAAAATATTCCGTTGCGAATTTTGAACACTTTTAACAATGATAACAAAGGAACCTTAATCACGTCAAACGCAACCAAAGAGGGAATCAAAACACTTTCTGTACTGGAGAATGTGGCTTTGGTTAATTTAGAAGGACGAGGTTTGTTAGGCAAAACGGGAGTTGATGCTCGAATTTTTAAAGTCATGGGCGACCACGATATTAGCGTGAGTATTATTTCACAAGGTTCCTCTGAAAGGGGAATAGGATTAGTAGTTGCTGCAGAAAAAGCCACAAAAGCTATGGTGGAACTCGAAAAAGAATTCGAAAATGATTTTTATTCAAAGGATGTCAATAAAATTTCGATAACCGATGATGTTTCGGTGATTTCGATTATTGGGCAGGATTTGAGTACTTTTCACAAACCTTATTCGGCTTTGATTAAAAATAAAATCACACCTATTCTTTTCAACAATACGGTTACTGGAAAAAATGTGAGTTTGGTTGTCAAAAAAGCACAATTGAATAAAGCGTTGAACGTTATTCACGGAGAAATTTTTGGTGTTTCCAAGAAAATAAATATTGCCATTTTTGGTCACGGTTTAGTGGGAGGCACATTAATTAATCAGATTTTAGAATCGGCAACCACCATCGAAAAGCGAAAAGATATTAAACTCAATATTTTTGCGATTGCCAATTCTAAAAGTGTGCTTTTGAATAAAAATGGAGTAACACCAAACTGGAAAAATGAAATTCAAAGTAACGGATTTAGCTACACAATTGAAGATGTAATTACTTTCGCCAATGAAAATCATCTCGAAAACTTGATTGCTATTGATAATACCGCAAGTGCCACTTTTGTGAATAATTATATGGCATTGGCAGAAAATAGTTTTGATTTGATTTCATCGAATAAAGTAGCCAACACTTTGAGTTATAAATTCTATAAAGACTTACGAAAAGTGTTAGCAGAAAATCAAAAAACCTATTTATACGAAACCAACGTAGGCGCAGGTTTGCCATTGATTGACACTATAAAATTATTGCATCTTTCGGGCGAAAATATCACTAAAATCAAAGGGGTGTTTTCTGGAACCTTGAGTTATTTGTTTAATAATTTTTCGGCAAAAGACGTTCCTTTTAGTCAAATTTTAAAAGAAGCCATCGACAATGGCTACACTGAACCCGATCCAAGAGAGGATTTGTGCGGGAATGATGTGGGTAGAAAATTATTAATTTTGGCTAGAGAATTAGATTTGCAAAATGAGTTTGAGGAAATCAACATTCAAAACCTAATTCCAGCACATTTGAGAGAAGGCAATGTGGCTGATTTCTTGAATAAATTAAAGGAATTCGACCCAATTTATAACAAAATAAAATCTGAACAAGAACCCAATCATGTGTTGCGATACATCGGCGAATTATCGGGCGATTTGCAAAACGACAAGGGGAATCTCGAAGTAAAATTAGTTTCTGTTCCTTCAGACACCGCTTTGGGCGGACTCAAAGGCTCCGATTCGTTCTTCGAAATTTACACTGAATCCTACGGCGACAGACCCATTGTAATTCAGGGTGCTGGAGCAGGTTCGGCAGTAACGGCAAGAGGTGTTTTTGGGGATGTGTTGAGATTGTCGGAGAAAGGTTAAGATTTAAGAATTTAGATTTCAGATTTAAAAAAACAAAACAATGAAAGTAACATTAAACAGAGTAAACGAAAACTTCCACTTCGAATTGAAAAACGAACGTGGACACATTGTAAATGTAGATGCCAGACCTGATTTTGGAGGCAACGATATGGGACCAAGTCCAATGGAATTGATATTGATGGGAGTGGCTGGTTGCAGTGGTATCGATATGATTTCGATACTTAAAAAACAACGTCAAGAAATCACTTCTTTCAAAGCTGAGGTGGAGGGTGAGCGAATGCAAGTGGGCGATGCAAAACCTTTCAAAGATATTTATGTGGTGTTTTATTTAGAGGGAAACATCAAAGAAGACAAAGCGGCAAAATCGGCACAATTATCATTTGAAAAATATTGTTCTGTTGCCAAAACAGTAGAACCAACAGCAACCATACATTATAAAGTAGTTTTGAATGGAGTGGAATTAGCTAAAATCTAATGGCTACCACTTTAAACAATTTTAAACTTTAAATAATTTTAAATATTTTAGATGAACAACCCAGAATTTGGTTTTGAAACCCAAGCCATACGAACACAATTAGAGAGAACGCAGTTTCAAGAACATTCAACGCCTTTATATTTAACTTCAAGCTTTGTGTTTGAAGATGCCGAGGACATGAGAGCGTCTTTTACTGAAGAAAAAGAACGAAATATTTACAGCCGTTTTAGCAATCCTAACACGAGCGAATTTGTCGATAAAATTTGCTTGATGGAAGGAGCCGAAGCTGGGTATGCCTTTGCTACTGGGATGGCGGCGGTTTATTCCACTTTTGCTGCTTTGTTAAATGCTGGCGACCATATCGTTTCGGCAGGAAGTGTTTTTGGTTCGACTCATGCGTTGTTTATGACGTATTTCCCAAAATGGAATATCGAAACAACTTATTTTGATATTAATCAGCCTGAAACAATAGAGGGTTTTATTAAACCCAATACTAAAATCCTTTATGCTGAAACGCCAACTAATCCTGGAGTAGATGTTATTGATTTGGAATTGTTGGGCGAAATTGCCAAAAAGCACCATCTCATTTTAATTATTGACAACTGTTTTGCGACACCTTATATTCAGCAACCTATAAAATGGGGAACGCATTTAGTGATTCATTCCGCCACTAAATTAATTGATGGACAAGGACGCGTTTTGGGTGGAATAACTGTTGGGCGGGAAGATTTAATTCGCCAAATTTATTTGTTTTCTCGAAATACAGGACCGGCTTTGTCGCCTTTTAATGCTTGGATTTTGTCTAAAAGTTTAGAAACTTTAGCGGTTCGTGTTGATAAACACTGCGAAAATGCCATGACAGTAGCCGAGTTTTTAGAAAATCATCCGAATGTAGAAAGTGTGAAATATCCGTTCCTGAAATCGCATCCCAAATATGAAATTGCCAAAAAGCAAATGAGTTTAGGAGGCAATATTATTGCATTTGAAATCAAAGGAGGCTTAGAAGCAGGAAAAGCTTTTTTAGATAAAATAAAACTCTGTTCATTATCAGCAAACATTGGTGATACACGAACCATTGTAACGCATCCAGCCTCTACAACTCACAGTAAATTATCTGTCGAAGAGAAATTAGCCGTTGGAATCACCGAAGGTTTGGTGCGCGTTTCTGTTGGTTTAGAAACCGTGAAAGATGTAATTGCGGATTTGGAACAGGCGTTGGGTTATATTTTTGATTTATGACTAACGATTTTAGATTGCAGATTTCCAAACCAATAACAATCGTTAACCTTCATTATTCTTCAATTAAAAAACTTAATTTTGTTTTTATTTAAATAAAAGTTGATTTCTTTTAAGTCAAAAATCGTTATTCTAAAATCTATAATCAGAAATCTTCAAAATGCTCTCTAAAAAAACAAAATACGGAATTAAAGCGTTGACTTTTTTGGCAAGACAAGAAAGTCTAACGCCTGTGGCTATTGCTGATATTGCTCAAGCAGAGCATATTTCGATAAAATTTCTGGAAAGTATTTTGTTACTCTTGCGACATGCTGGTTTTTTGGGTGCCAAAAAAGGCAAGGGCGGAGGTTATTATCTCATCAAAGAACCCAAAGAGATCAATATGGCAACAGTCTATCGAATTCTTGAAGGTCCCATTGCTTTGTTACCTTGCGCTAGTCATAATTTTTATGAAAAATGCGACGATTGCACCGATGAAGCCGCTTGTGCCGTCCGAAAACTTATGATGGAAGTTCGCGATAATACTTTGATGATTTTGGAGAATAATACCTTGGCAGATATTGCTTTTTAATTTTTACTTGGTGATTAACCCAAAGCCTACAAAAAACAGCATAATGGCGATGGCATTTCTAAGTAATAAATCGGGCACTTTTCCGCTTAGCATACTTCCTAAATAGATTCCAGGCAGAGAACCCATTAGTAACTGTCCTAATAAACTAAAATCGATATTCCCCATAGAAGCATGACCAATTCCGGCAACCAATGTTAAAGGAACAGCATGTGCAATTTCGGTACCTACTAATTTTGGAGTAGGTAATAATGGATATAAAAAAAATAAAGTCACTGTTCCTAATGCGCCAGCACCAATAGAGGTCAAGGTAACTACTGCGCCCAACATAACCCCAATAGCAATTGTCAAAGCATTTTGTGTTTTACTTTCTTTATGAAATTTATCACCTGCGTGTTTTTGAGAAAAAGCCAATATTTTATTTTTAAAAATAATCGCAATTGAAGTAAAAAGTAATGCCCAACCCAAACAGTATTTAATCATTATGTTCATGGCGGTTGTGTCGGCTTTCATAGTGTCTAAAATCCATAATGTTACTAAAGCAGCAGGAACACTCCCTAAGGCAAGCCAGCCTGTGATAGACCAATTGATATTTTTTTTCTTGTGATGTACAAAAACGCCTCCTATTTTGGTAAAAGCCGCATACAAAAGATCGGTACCCACAGCAGTTGTTGCAGGAATACCAAAGTAAAGTAATATGGGAGTCATCAAAGAACCACCACCAACACCAGTCAACCCAACGATAAATCCAACTGTTAAACCCGCAATAACTAATCCTAATTGAAAGTCCATTTTATTAATTTTGGACAAAAGTAAAAATATTTTTCTTATATCCTATCGGAATAATAGACTTTGTTAAAATTGTCGTAAAATATGTGAAATTATATTTTGTGATTTAGAAATAAGTACTACTTTTGCATCATAATCTACTATTCCGATAGGGAATTAGATTTTATTATTAAATTAAAATTATGAGTGCAACTATAGTTCAGTCCTTATTAGAAAAAACAGCCAATTTCTCAATCGAGGAAACTTTGGCTTTTTTGGCTGCTGAATACAAGGATAAAGTAGTTTTTTCGACTTCTTTTGGTCAAGAAGATCAAGTTATAACAGCTATTATTGCTAAAAACAATTTGCCGATTCACATTTTCACATTAGACACAGGGCGATTGTTTCAAGAAACCTACGATGTTTTTCACAGAACGGTGAAGAAGTACAAAGTTGACATAAAGACCTATTTTCCTGATGCAGCTGATGTAGAAAATTTACTAAACAAAAAAGGGCCTAATAGCTTTTATGAATCGGTTGAGAATAGAAAAGAATGTTGTTTTATTAGAAAAGTAGTGCCTTTGACGAAAGCTTTAAAAGGCAATGCTGTTTGGATTACGGGTTTAAGAGCAGAACAATCTGAAAACCGAAATCATTTGGATTTGTTTGAATACGATACTACCTTTGACATCGTAAAATTTAACCCATTATTGAAATGGACTTTAGAAGAAGTTCAAAAATATATTGATGATAATAATGTTCCTCAAAATGCGCTACACAAACAAGGTTTTGTAAGTATTGGTTGTGCTCCTTGTACTAGAGCCATTGCACCGGGAGAGGATATTAGAGCCGGAAGATGGTCATGGGAATCGAGTCATAAAGAATGTGGTTTACACGAAAAATAAGATTTCAGAAGACAGATTACAGATTTTAGAATAAAGAGAATAGAAAAAATAATAAATAGGTTTATGAGATTTTAGTTTAGGTTACAACAACCTTAAACTTTTAAACTCTTAAACTTTAAACTAAAAATAATGAGTTCAATATTAAAAACAAATGCTTTAGAGAGCGAAGCAATTTACATTTTTAGAGAAGTAGTTTCTCAGTTTGATAAACCAGTATTGCTTTTTTCAGGAGGAAAAGATTCGATAACCTTAGTGCGTTTAGCTCAAAAAGCCTTTTTTCCTGCGAAGATTCCTTTTCCTTTATTACATGTGGATACTGGACATAATTTCCCGGAAACAATTGCTTTTAGAGACAAATTAGTAGCGGAATTGGGGTTAGAACTAATCGTTCGAAATGTGCAAGATGCGATTAACGAAGGAAAAGTAGTAGAAGAAACAGGTAAATATTCTAGTAGAAATAGCTTGCAAACGGTAACTCTTTTAGATGCTATTTCCGAATTTAAATTTGATGCTTGTATTGGTGGAGCGCGTCGTGATGAGGAAAAAGCGAGAGCCAAAGAACGTATTTTTTCGGTTCGTGATGATTTTGGACAATGGGACGAAAAAAATCAACGTCCAGAACTATTTGATTTACTGAACGGGAAAATTGAAAATGGTCAGAATGTTAGAGTATTTCCCATTTCAAACTGGACAGAATTAGATGTTTGGAGTTATATTGAGCAAGAACAAATAGAAATTCCGTCTATTTATTTTTCTCACAAGCGAAAAGTATTTTTGAGAGACGGAATGATTTGGTCTCATTCTCCTTTTGTTTACCAAGAAGAAGACGAGGTAGTCGAAGAAAGAGTAGTTCGTTTTAGAACCGTAGGCGATATGAGTTGTACCGCAGCTGTCGATTCGTATGCGGCAACAATTGCTGAAGTAGTGGGCGAAATTCGTTCCTCAACAATTTCCGAAAGAGGAGCCAGAATCGATGATAAACGTTCGGAAGCAGCAATGGAAAAAAGAAAACAACAAGGGTACTTTTAGGAAACAATTTTTAATTATGAATATAAATTATGAATTGTTCCAGGACATTTAAAATTTAAAATCCAACATTTAAAATAAAAAAATCAAATTTAGAAGTTTACATAAGGTCTTTTTTTTAAACCTTAAACTTTAAACAAAATTAATATGGAAGTTTTAAAAATAGCAACAGCAGGAAGCGTAGATGACGGAAAAAGCACATTAATCGGGAGATTATTATACGATACACAATCGTTGACAGTAGATAAATTAGAGGCTATCGAAAAAAGTAGCAAACAAAAAGGATACGATTATCTTGATTTTTCATTGGCGACAGATGGTTTGGTAGCAGAGAGAGAACAAGGAATCACGATTGATGTGGCTCATATTTATTTTTCGACTGCCAAAAAAAGTTACATCATTGCCGATACTCCAGGTCACGTAGAATATACTCGGAATATGGTTACTGGTGCTTCGACTTCACAAGTTTCTATCATTTTGATTGATGCTCGTAAAGGCGTAATTGAGCAAACGTATCGTCACTTTTTTATCAATAATTTATTGAGAGTGAAAGAAGTAATCGTGGCTATAAACAAAATGGATTTAGTAGATTATTCGGAAGAGGTTTTTAACAAAATCAAAGCCGATTTTCAAGCCTTGAATGCCAAAAGTACATTCAAAGAACAAAATGTAAGTTACATTCCATTGAGTGCTTTAACTGGCGATAATGTGGTGGAACCTTTAGGCGGAATGCCTTGGTATACTGGACAAACAATTTTACAACATTTAGAGGCATTAGAACCAAAAGATGTGTATGAAAAAGGCAAGATGCGTTTTCCTGTTCAAACCGTGATACGTCCAAAAACTGAGCAATACCATGATTTTAGGGGCTATGCTGGAAAATTAGCTGGCAACAGCATAAAAGTGGGTGATTCAGTAACTGTTTTGCCATCGTTAACAGAATCAAAAGTAACTAATATTCATTTTTTTGAGGAACAATTTGACGAAGCCACAGCGGGTTCTTCTATTACAATTGAGCTAGAAAATGACATCAACGTTACAAGAGGAGACATGATTGTAAAATCGGATGAACTTCCTGCGATCGATAAAGATATTAACACCACGGTTTGCTGGATGGATGCTAAGAAATTAGTGGCTGGTTCTAAATATTTCGTGCAGCACAATACCAATAGAGTTTTGGCAAAAATTGAAAGCGTAAAAAACACGATTGCAACTGATTTTTCTGGAACAAAAGAGGCTTCGCAATTAGCTATTAACGAAATCGGAGAAGTAAATATTAAATTGAGTAAAGCTTTGTATTTTGATTCGTATAATGACAATAAATCGAACGGTGCATTTATTTTAATTGATGCAGCTACCAATACAACAGCTGGGGTAGGGTTTATAAAATAGTTCTACAGTTGTTAAAGTTGCATAAAATAAGAATGAAGAAAGGATTTAGTGTATTATTTTTGCTATTTATAACAAATGCAGTTTTTGCACAAAAAGAGGTTACGAAGCAAAGTCTAGTTTGGTATAGTTTATTTACCACACTTGAATTTAATGACAAATGGTATTTTCAAAATGAGATTCAGCAAAGACATTTTGTTAATCCAACAGAACAACATCAATTCATATTTCGAAGTCATATGCATCGTGTTTTGGGGAATACTGGCTGGGAAACATCAGTAGGAGCAAGTGTTTTTTTTCAAAATCCGAATGACCCTAATGCGGCTGTAAAATTGACAGTACCAGAATTGAGATCTCATTTAGAATTTGCTTACAAGCAAAAGTTAGATAAAGTCATTTTTGATCATCGATTCAGAGCCGAAGCTCGTTTTTTTCATAATGCAAACAATACAAGAACAGAATTAGAAGACGGATTTAAATACAGTAATTATAGATTTCGGTACAAATTGCAAGCTACAATTCCACTCTTTAAAACAGATGAATATCGAGCATTAAAATTTAAAGTATCCAATGAACTATTTATAAATGCAGGTAGTGAAATTATAACCAATGTATTTGACCAAAACAGAGTATATGCTGGATTGAATTATGATATTTTAAAAAATCTAAGTTTCGAAGTTGGATATTTGAATTTGTTTCAGCAACAACCAAACGGAAGTTTTTTTGATAGAGACATTTTACGATTTACAGTATTTCATAAATTGAATCTAAGAAAAAAGAATTTATAATTGACAAATTATACAAAAAACAACCCAAAGATATTAAAAAATGGAAAGTTTTAGAACAGAAATAGAAAATCCGATAGTTCAAAAAGAAATTATCGATTTAGAGAAAAAAATCCACTTATTTCGTGGCGGACAAATAGATGATGAACGTTTTCGCAGTCTTCGTTTGGCTCGTGGAATTTACGGTCAGCGTCAAGAAGGCGTGCAAATGATTCGTATTAAATTGCCTTACGGGAAAGTGTCTAGTGAGCAATTACGCCGAATTACAGATGTATCCGAAAAGTATTCAACAGGTCGTTTGCATATCACGACGCGTCAGGACATTCAAATTCACTATGTGAGTTTAGACAAAACACCAGAACTTTGGGCTGATTTGGCAAAAGACGATATCACTTTGCGTGAAGCTTGCGGAAACACCGTTCGAAATATTACAGCCAGCGAATTGGCAGGGGTAGATGTTGACGAGCCTTTTGATGTAACGCCTTATGCTCACGGTTTGTTTAAATATTTATTGCGAAACCCAATTTCGCAAGAAATGGGACGAAAGTTTAAAATTTCGTTTTCGTCTTCAGATAAAGACACCGCTTTGAGTTATTTGCACGATTTAGGTTTTATTCCAAAAATGGTTGACGGACAAAAAGGCTTTAAAATAATGCTCGGTGGCGGACTAGGTTCGCAACCGCATCATGCCGAATTATTGTCGGAATTTGTGCCAGTTAATCAAATTATACCAGTATCTGAGGGAATTATCAGAGTTTTTGATCGTCACGGCGAAAGAGCCAAACGCTTGAAAGCTCGAATGAAATTCTTAATCAAAGAAATAGGAAAAGACGAATTTTTACGATTAGTAGACGAAGAGAAAAAAGCCTTGCCTTTTCTTACTTACGAAATCGAAACTTCAGCTTTCGAAAAGCCAATTACAGAACATGTTTTGGAAGTTCCAACAGTAAATGTGGATGATGCAGAAGCATTCGAAGCGTGGAAAAAATCGAATGTAATTGCACAAAAACAAGCAGGATATGTAGCCATTGGAATCAAAATTCTTTTAGGCGATTTTTACATTGACAAAGCTAGACAATTAGCCGATTTAGTTAAAAATTATGGAGCCAACGAATTGCGTTTTTCTTTGCGTCAGAATATTGTTATACCAAATATAAAAGAAGAAAATTTGCCTTTCTTTTATCAAGAACTAGCCAAATTAGAAATGGTCGATTTAGGCTACGAAACCATCGGCGATATTACGGCTTGTCCAGGAACTGACACTTGTAATTTAGGGATTGCTAGTAGCACAGGAATTGCTGATGAGTTAGAAAGAGTCATCAAAACCGAATATCCACAGTATTTGAGTAACCAAGAAATTACCATCAAAATTAGTGGTTGTATGAACGCATGTGGGCAACACAATATGGCAGAAATTGGTTTTCAAGGAATGTCTATCAATGCAGGGAAACTAGTTGCTCCAGCTTTGCAGGTATTATTGGGTGGAGGAAATTTAGGCAATGGCGAAGGACGTTTTTCTGATAAAGTAATCAAAGTGCCAAGTCGAAGAGGACCAGATGCTTTGCGATTGATTTTGAATGATTTTCAAGCCAATGGAAATGGAACACGATTTTTGGACTATTATTTAGAAAAAGGGGAGAAGTATTTCTACGAATTTTTAAAACCACTAGCCGATGTTACCAATCTAACCGAAGCCGATTTTATAGACTGGGGTAATGCTGATAATTATGTAAAAGCAGTGGGAATTGGCGAATGTGCGGGTGTTGTAATCGATTTAGTAGCTACTTTGTTGCTTGAGGCAAAAGATAAATTGACATCGGCACAAGAAGTTTTTCAAGAAGGAAAATGGTCAGATGCAATCTATTTGGCGTATGCTGGTTTTGTAAATGGTGCAAAAGCTTTATTATTAGCCGAAAACCAAAAGACCAATCACCACGCCGGAATTATCG
>CAMAWK010000053.1 GCA_945861915.1 Flavobacterium psychrophilum
GGGTTTTGGATTGAATATTTTGTTCATTTATTTAGCTTTTAGCTATTAGCCTTTAGCTATTAGCTTTTTTGAATTTAAAATTTGAATGCTAATGGCTAATAGCCAACTGCTAAAGGCTTACAGCACCATTTTCTCGATTGGGCAAACCAAAATTCCTTCGGCTCCGGCTTCTTTCAATTGGTCGATAACATCCCAAAAAGTATCTTTGTCGATTACAGTATGAACACTGCTCCAACCTTCTTGTGCCAATGGCATTACTGTAGCACTTTTTAGAACTGGCAAAATAGTACTTACCGCTTCAATTTTGTCATTAGGAACGTTCATCAAAATATATTTTGAGTTTCGAGCTCTTAGAACAGCATCAATTCGGAAAAGCAATTTATCAATCAGACTTTGAACTTCGGGTGTTACTTTCGGAGAAACCGCTAAAACAGCTTCGCTTTTAAAAATAACTTCTACTTCTTTTAAATTATTTTTAAACAACGTACTTCCGCTAGAAACGATGTCTACAATTCCGTCGGCAAGACCAATATTGGGTGCAATTTCTACAGAACCTGAAATTTGGTGAATATCAACCTTCATCCCAAAAGAGGCAAAATATTCGATAACGGTATTAGGATACGAAGTAGCAATTCGCATACCTTCTAAATCTTTTATCGATTGATAATCAAACGTTTTAGGGACAGCTACCGAAACTTTACATTTAGAAAATCCTAATTTTTTAATTACTTTGATATTTTTTCCTTTTTCGACCAAGAGATTATCACCAACAATGGCAATATCTACTACTCCATCGATTAAATACTGCGGAATATCGGAATTTCTGAGATACAAAACTTCTAAAGGAAAATTAGTAGCCGACGCTTTTAATTGATCATTTCCATTGTCGATAGAAATACCACAATCTTTTAGAATTTGAATGCTATCTTCGTTTAAACGACCCGATTTTTGAATGGCAATTTTTAAGATACTCATTGTATGTTTGTTGTTTTGTGTTTAAAATTTACTTAGCTGCTTTTGAATTAAAATAAAAAACCCGTTTGAAGTACTCAAACGGGTTTTTAAATATGTGATTTACACGCATATCATTAACACATCGCTTGAGAGCAATATTGAAAATGATGATGATGCAATTGATTTGATACCATAAATATTAAATTAACTAATCTTGTAATTCGTTTGCAAATATAAAATAAAAAATAAATACGAAGCAATTTTTAATTTGGTAATCTTTCAATAAAGAAAAAACATCTACATGTAGCTTTGAAACTACTTGTAAATGTTTTTATGGATAAATAATTCTAATTTAAAACAGAAACTTCAATTTGAGGTCCAGCAGCAACTAGTCGTTTTCCTTCCTCAGTGTTTGTATATTGTTCGAAATTTTTGATATAACGAGCAGACAAGTCTTTTGCTTTGCGTTCCCATTCAGCTTTGTCTTTATACGTATCTCTTGGGTCTAATAATCCTTCGCTAACGCCTGTCAAAGCAGTCGGGATTGTTAAATTTAAGAATGGAATATCACTAGTTTCAGCAGAATCAATTTCACTATTGATAATGGCGTCAATGATAGCTCTGGTGTTTTTTAGGGAAATTCTTTTCCCAGTTCCGTTCCAACCTGTATTAACGAGATACGCTTTTGCATTGTGCTCCTTCATTTTTCCAATTAATGTTTTAGAATACATGGTAGGATGCAAAGTTAAAAACGCTTCGCCAAAAGCTGGTGAGAATGAAGGTTGAGGCTCAGTAATTCCTCTTTCGGTACCTGCTAATTTAGAAGTGTAACCACAAAGAAAATGATATTGCGCTTGATCTTCATCTAAGATTGAAACTGGAGGCAAAACACCAAAAGCATCAGCTGAAAGATAAATGATTTTACTTGCATGACCTGCTTTAGACGGAAGGACTATTTTATTAATATGGTAAATCGGATAAGAAACCCTTGAATTTTCGGTGATAGAATGGTCAAAATAATTAATTTCACCATATTCATCAACAATCACATTTTCAAGTAAAGAATCGCGTTTTATAGCTCTCCAGATATCGGGTTCGTTGTTTTCGCTCAAGTCAATTACTTTGGCATAACAACCACCTTCATAATTAAAGACTCCATTATTGTCCCATCCATGTTCATCATCGCCTATTAAATAACGTTTAGGATCGGCAGAAAGTGTGGTTTTTCCTGTCCCTGAAAGTCCAAAAAATACGGCTACATCTCCACTCTCCCCGACGTTTGCAGAACAATGCATCGAAGCCATTCCTTTTAGTGGAAGGTAATAATTCATCATGGCAAACATTCCTTTTTTCATTTCACCTCCATACCAAGTTCCGCCAATAATTTGAATTTTTTCAGTTAAATTAAACAGCACAAAGTTTTCAGAGTTCAACTCATGTTCTTTCCAATCAGGATTTGTTGCTTTAGAACCGTTCATTACAACAAAATCTGGTTTTCCGAAAGTTTCTAATTCATAAATGGAAGGGCGAATAAACATGTTAGTTACAAAATGAGCTTGCCAAGCAACTTCCATTATGAAACGAACTTTTAAACGTGTATCGGCATTTGTACCACAAAATGCATCTACTACATATAATTTTGGAGAAGTGGAAAGTTGCTCTAAAACTAGCGCTTTTAAATCATCCCAAACTGGTTTTGTGGTCGGGAAATTCACTTTATCATCCCAATAAATAGTGTCTTTTGTAATTTCATCTTTTACAATATATCTGTCTTTTGGAGAACGTCCTGTGAAAATTCCTGTTTTTACAGCAACTGCACCAGTATCTGTTAAAGCTCCTTTTTCATAACCTTTTCTTTTATGAGAAACTTCCGCTTGATATAATTCTTCATAAGAAGGGTTGTAAGCTACTTCATGATAGCCTGTAATTCCTAAATCATGTAATTCCTGAATAATTTTAATGTTTTTCATAATGCACTGTTTTAAAAAATTGTTAGTTCTAAATTTCTTTACCAAAATTATAATTCAAATCAGACATAAAAACTGATTTTTATCATGTTATCCTAAAAAAAAATAACGAAAACGATTTAGGCTTAATGCTATAATTTAAAAAGGTTTTCGAATGTTTCAACTAATGCAATATCTTATTTTTTAAAACATTAATTTTACGAAAAATAAGCTGATTTTTATCATAAAAGCGGTAAAAAAAAGGTTGTTATTTTGCACTACATTTTAACTTAAATCATAAAATTATGTTTGATTGGTTTTACACTTTATTTTCTCCTGTTAAAGAACCCGAAATGACACAATCTTTGATTGTATTATTTATGGCAATTAGCATTGGTTTTTTTGTTGGCAAACTGAAAATTGGCAGCGTTTCGTTAGGCGTTTCTGCAGTACTATTCGTAGGACTTTTTTTGGGGCATTTTGGATATAGTATGAATCCGGAATTAATTCAATTCGTTAGAGAATTTGGTTTAATTCTTTTTGTTTATGGTATTGGAATTCAGGTTGGTCCTACTTTTTTTTCCTCCTTTAAAAAGGAAGGAGTGGTTTTTAATGCTTTAGGAATCGGAACGGTACTTTTGGGCGGAATAATTACCTATTTAATCCATTTGTTTGCCAATATAAAAATGGAAAATGCTGTGGGTTTAATGTCGGGTTCTGTGACCAATACTCCAGGACTTGGTGCTGCAAAATCGACATTGATAGAAATTCAAAAACAATTAAACCTTCCTGTCGATCACTTTTCAGATCCAGCTATTGCTTATGCTATTACCTATCCAATTGGTGTTTTTGGAATTATTTTAATCATTATTTTATCTAAAAACTTGTTGAAAATTGATTTAAAAAACGAAGTAGTTTTACTTAAAAAAATGAATAAGGATGCTGAAAATAAAATTATTCATCAAAAATGCAGAGTAACTAAACCGGAAGCAATCGGAAAAACAATTAGACAAATTTTTAAAGAATATGCCATTGAAAATGTAATTATTTCAAGGCAAAAACACAGTGGAACCAGAGTAGTTTATTCGCCTTCTTTAGACACAATCATTAATAAAAAAGATGTTTTGATGGTGGTTGCCAAACAAAGTGATATTACTAATTTTATTAACATCGTTGGAAAAATATCTACTGATTTATTTATTGAATCCGAAGAAGATGTTACTACAAAAATCTTGAGTGTAACTAAAAAAACTGCTACTCATAAAACACTGGCTCAATTGGATTTATATTATCATTATAATGTAAAAGTTACACGAGTTATTCGGTCAGGGTTAGAAATTTTGGCACAACCCTCGCTAGAACTTTTTTATGGTGACACATTAATGGTTGTTGGTGATAGAAAAGCCATTGAAGAAGCGGAGAAAATAATAGGTAATTCTAAAAAAATCCTTTTAGAACCTGATTTCCTATCCCTTTTTGGGGGACTTATTTTTGGCGTAATCATTGGTTCAATACCTATTTTAATACCCACTCTGCCAGTTCCTCTAAAATTAGGTTTGGCAGCTGGTCCGCTTTTGGCAGCCCTTTTTATTAGTCGATATGGTGGTGTGGGCGTGATTCATTCTTACATAAATAATGGTGCAATTCATTTTATGAAAGATTTAGGAATCTGTTTGTTTTTTGCCGCAGTGGGAATAAAAGCTGGACATGGATTTTATGATAATTTCATCGAAAATAACGGTTGGATGTGGATTTATTATGGGTGCTTTATTACCTTCATTCCGCTCACTCTTTTGGTGCTAATTAGCCGATTTGTGCTTAAACTTAATTTTTATCAGATGGTAGGAATTATGAGTGGCGCTTATACAGATCCTGCTGCTTTAGCATTTAGCACTAAATATCTAGATTCTGATATTCCTAATCAATCCTATGCAACCGTTTATCCGTTGGTTACCATTAGTAGAATTTTAGTCGCTCAATTGCTAATTTTGCTTTTTGCAAGTTGATAAATTGAGTTTAACAAAATAAAAATGAGGCTAACTTTAAAAATTATCCTCATTTTATGTTTTTGAATTATATTTAATTATTCTTTTTCCTCCAGTATAATCGCATTTTCTCTAATTTCAGTGTGACGAATTTCGCCTCCTGTTGTTCCTGTTCTTTGTCCCAGAAAAACACCAACTATTGCAACTGTTAAAACCACGTAAGAAACTAAAGTTGCTTTTGCCATATTTTTAATATTAAAATACAAGCCTACAATTGATACAAGACCCAACAAATACAAAACAAGAGCTAATTTCTCCGCTATTTCTTCGTGTTCGTGAATAATTTGTTTTCCAATAGATGGCATATCTTCAACCATTTCTTCAGCTCCTTCGCCAGTTGACATACTTATAAATGCAAAAATTGCCGCAATTATAAACAATACATATGCAGTGTTTTTAACGGAATTGTTTTTTAAAATGATTCCTGCAATCAAAATTCCTAATCCAAGAATGGTTCCAATAATTGGAAAATGGTTTACTACCAAATGTAAATGTGCGTCGTTCATATTTTTTTTTATTAAAACTATAAATATCTTTCTTCAAAAACTTTAAAATGATGTTGTTGGTGTCCGATAATCATAAAACCCAAAGCCCTGACAGATATAGAATGTCCAGATGCAAAGCCTTGCCTATTTAATTGTTCATCGGAAAAACTCTTGAAAAGCAATACTGTAGTTTTCCTAACTAATTTTAATTCTGTTAGCAATTCTTGAATAGTTCTATTGTTGGCTTCGGCATTGTCTACATATTCATTTTCATCAAAACCAGGCAAAGGTGTTTTGTCATTTCTTGAAACTCTCAGAGCACGATAACTAAAAATTCTTTCGGTATCAATAATGTGCTGAATAATTTCTTTAATTGTCCATTTTCTCTCAGCATATCGGTATTCCAATTTTTCTGTTGGCAAAGTTTCAACCAATGAAATCATCAAATCAATTTCGTTTTCCAATCCTTCAATTAAATCAACAGATGGATTTACAATTTTAATGTAAGTAGCATTAAATGTAGAATATTCTGAAATTGGTACTTCATTCGATTTCATACAAAATTAATTTTAAGCCGAATTTCTACTGGCATTGGTATTTCCAAAAAGAGAACGAGTCACAATTTTTTCGTATGTTTTAATGAGATCCAAGTCTGGATTTTGTTCTTTATTCAATTCGTTAATTCGCAACAAGGCATATTGCTGAATGGTTAATAAAGGTAAAACAATTCGTTCTCTAATGTCAATTGAGGCTTTTCCGTCAGGATAATTTTCCATCAATCCTTTATGTCCTGCGATTTTTAATAATAATCTTTTGGTTTCTAAAAATTCATCATAAATAATTTGCCAAAATTCGCCAAATTCAGGATCTTTTCTCATATAAGCCGTCAAAGGAAAAAATGATTTTGCCAAGGACATCATACTATTTTCTAACAATGTTTTGAAAAACAACGAATGATCGTATAAATTCTGCACTTTATCCCATTGATTGGTATCTTCAAAATGCTTTAATGCCGTTCCAACTCCAAAAAAACCTGGTACGTTTTGTTTCAACTGACTCCATGAACCTACAAAAGGAATGGCTCTTAAATCGGCAAAATCTAAAGTTTCAGACTTACTTCTTTTTGAAGGTCGACTTCCGATATTAGTTTTTGCATAATACTTCAACGTACTCATTTGCTCCAAATACGGAATGAATTTTGGATGTTTCTTGAAATTCAAATATTTGTCATATCCTAATTGTGCCAATTGATCTAAAATAGCCGATTCTTCCTTGGTCAATTCGTTTTTGTCCTTGCTAAAAACTTGGTTTGTGATTCCTGCACTCAATAAATTTTCTAAATTATAGCGACATGAATCCAATGTTCCAAAATTAGAACTAATGGTTTGTCCTTGAACCGTAACTTGTATTTCGTTATTTTCGATTTTTGGCCCTAATGAAGCATAAAATTTGTGTGTTTTTCCACCACCACGAGCTGGAGGTCCACCACGTCCATCAAAGAAAATAGCATGAATTCCATATTTTCTTGACATGGCAGTCAAATTTTCTTTGGCTTTATAAATACTCCAATTTGCCATTAAATACCCTCCATCTTTTGTACCGTCAGAAAAACCAAGCATAATGGTTTGCTTTTGATTTCTGTTTTTTAGATGAGCCGCATAAGCCGAATTGGTGTATAATTTTTCCATGATGATGTGAGCGTTTTGCAAATCATCCACCGATTCAAACAACGGCACTATATCCACAGTTAAATTTTCCCAATTGTTCAAATGGAACAAGGCAAAAGTTTCCATTACATTCAGGGCACTTTCGTTATTACTAATTATGTAACGATTGGCACCACATTCGCCACTGGTTTCTTGAATTCTTTTTATTACCTGAATTGACTCTAAGGTCGATTTTGTTAATTCATTTTCAAAAGCATTCGCATCCAAATTTCCTTTTACTTTTGAAAGAACATCAAATTTTTCACTTTCTGATAATTCATAATAATTATCAGGAAAAACAGCTGAATTAGAATTTTTATAATAGTTAAAAACATCTTTAAAAACAGCATCATGAATTTTACTATTTTGACGAATATCTAGAGAAGCAAAATGAAATCCAAACAAATTGACTTTAATAAGCAAAGCTTCTAATTCCTCTAGATACAAGGATTGGTGTTGCTCGACAATAATCGTTTTAATTTTAATTAATTGTGATTGAAATTCGTCTAAAGTGATATAAATCTCTCCTTTTGAATAAAAAACCGAACGATATAATTTATATTCTAATTCCGCTACCAAAACATCAACACCTGAAAAGGTTAATTTTCTTTTCAAATTTCTCATTTCAATATAGTAACATTTCAAAATAGATGTTCTTAATCTATCAGCTACTTTTAAGGTAATTTCAGTAGTTACAAACGGATTTCCATCACGATCACCTCCTGGCCAAAATCCGAGTTGAATTAATTGATTTTTGATTGTATCTCCATTTAAAAGATTCTTTTGAAGATAATGCACCATTTCTCCTGAAGTTTCATAAAACACATTTTCTAAATACCAAATCAAACTAACTGCTTCGTCAAAAGGATTTGGTTTTTCGTTTTGTATAAAAGGCGTTTTTCCTAATTGAGCCAATAATTGTTTTATTTCAAGTAAATCATTTTTACGAATGGCATCAGTTAAATCATTAATAATTCCTAAAACTGCTCCAGGATAAAACTGTGTTGGATGAGCCGTTAAAACGGTTCTAACATTAAAATTTTCTAAACATTCAATCAACTCGGCTCTATTGTTTTCAACATCCGATTTTTCTTTAATGTCTCGCAACGAACCAATTCCTTCTATATTATTTACAATTGGAAAAGCTGCATCTTCAATTGCGTCAAAAAGAACAATTTGTCTTTCTATATATTGAATAAAACGAAACATTAGATCGATTCTTTCACTTTCAGAAGTACTATGCAAGTACTTTTTGTCAAAGAAATCTACAATCTCTTTTGGTGTTTCTTGCTTTTTAAAACCTTTATCACAGACTTCAGTAAATAAAGGAAGTAAAACACCCGTATTATCAATAGAATCAAAAGGTAAGGTTATAAAAACACTATTATAAATATGGTATTTAGAAAGTACTTCCTGATTGAAACGGTCTATTTTTGGCAAAGTATACATAAGGTTACAATTATATTTGGGTAAAAATGATTCAAAAAAAAACCTCAAGAATTCACTGGAGGTTTATTATAAAATAAAACTTTCGATGTGAATTACATGTTTTTGAAGATAGTATGCATCAAACGCTTTTTGTCGTTGATACTTTCTTCTAACGAAATCATGGTTTCGGTTCTGTACACTCCTTCAATATCATCAATCATAAAAATTACATCTTTTGCATGCTTAGTATCTTTGGCTCTAATTTTGCAAAAAATATTAAATTTTCCAGTCGTTACAGAGGCAACTGTTACAAACGGTATTTCGTTAATTCGCTGTAAAACAAACTTTGTTTGTGAAGTATTGTTCAAAAAAACACCCACATAAGCAATAAATGAATAATCTAATTTGTCGTAATCGAGCACTAAGGAAGAACCCATAATGATTCCTGCATCTTCCATTTTTTTAACACGAACATGAACTGTTCCTGCCGAAATCAATAATTTTTTGGCAATATCGGTAAAAGGGATTCTAGTATTATCTATCAACATATCCAATATCTGGTGATCTACCTCATCTAAACGAAATTTACTCATAATTTTCTATTTTTTTGTTTAAAATGGTTTTTAAACCATCAAGCTAAAGAACCATTATTGAATTTTAAATTATCTAAATAAAAATCCGCTTTTTGATTCAAAATTGGGGAATTTCCGTTTTCATCTTGAAATAAACAGCCATTCCCGTCAAACTCAGCATGTCCAAAATAATCTTCTAAATTGTCTATTTTAACGATATAAGCGTTAAAAATTAAATTATTCTCAATTAATTCTTCTTTATACTGAGATGCAAAACTCGTAATTTTTTCAATACCATCATAATAAATTTTGATATTTTTATATATAAAATCATAAAATACGACTTTATTTTGAGGAATAATCAAATAATCGTCGATTTTATTAATTACTATATCGTTTTCGATTAAAATTTTCAAACTTGAAATCAAAGCAATAAATACATATTTTCTAGTTACTTCTCTGTCGTAATCGTTTGGAAAATGCCCCGCTTCAAATAAAACAGTTGCCACTTCTAAAAATTGAAAAGTATCTCCAATACAATTGATATTAAACGAGTCATCAAAGCGACCTATTTGCCCTGGTATAAATTGTTGTAAAACGGTATTCATTCCTGCAATTAAATTCACGGCTTTTAAACGCGATGCATTCATTTCACGTTCTTCATTGAAAGCAGGTGCCAAAAAAGAAACCGTAGCTGGTTTCCCTGTACTTCCTACTCCAAAAATGGTTCTTTGATCGTGAAGATTATAGCAAAAATCAGGTTTGAATTCTTCAAAAGTTTTTCTTAAAAGAATACTTTCAGGCTGAGATAAATCTTGTGAATCTCTATTTAAATCTATTTTATTGGCGTTTTCTCTGGTGTACAATTTTGCACCATCAGGATTCAACATGGGGAGAATACACAAAGTAAAATTATCGAGTATCTTTTTTCCAAAATCGGAATCGCTATGGATCACATTTAGTAAATCAAAAAGTGCTTTTGTAGTTGTGCTTTCGTTTCCGTGCATTTGTGACCAAAGTAAAATCTTCGTTTTACCGATTCCAACTTGGTATTTGTAAATGGGTTTATCTAAAACTGATTTTCCAATTATTTCAATCTGACAATGAGGATTTTCTTTTTGTAATAGAGGCTCTATAGATTCTAAAGTAATATAACGCCCTAATAACGTTGGCTCTTTATATTGATGGAACAATTGTTCTAAATTCATTATAAATATTCTTTTATGGCACAAATGTAAACTTCTTTAGGTAAATATTATTTATCTGTAAAAACTAAAGACAGTATTATTGAGAAGTAGATTCAAAGCTGTATTCTGGAATTTTACCCACCACTCCACTAAAATGTGTTGTTAAAATGGCTAGATCTTTTTCATAATCGCCAGAAGGCAAAAGTGGTTTGCCAATTTGCACCGCTTTGATTCCAAAATTAAAAGCTACAGGAATTATAGAAACTTCTGCTTTTTGTGAAATGAAATAAAAACCCGATTTTAATTCGGTTACTTTTTTTCTTGTTCCTTCTGGCATAATAGCCAATCGGAATTCCTTTTTTCTTTCGAAAATAGAGGCGATTGCCTCAACTTTATTCAAATTCCCCGAACGATCTAAAGGCTCTCCTCCCATCCAACGAAAATAAGCTCCAAACGGAAAACGAAACAGTTCTTTCTTGCCTACAAAATGCATTTCTAAACGAGTAATTCCTCTAGTAAAAATGCCTAAATAGAAATCGTGCCAACTGGTATGAGGAACGACCATCAGTATACATTTTTTGATAGCGGAATCTATTTCACCTTCAATTTTCCAACCCATTAATCTAAAAAAAATAAACTGGTAGATTCTTTTTTTCATTTTCTACATGTTATTGAAACCATTTTCTAGCCTTTTCTAAATCTTCCAAAGTATCAATTCCGATACTTTTCTCCGAAGTTTCCACCATTTTAATCCGTTTTCCAAATTCAAGATAACGCAATTGCTCTAATTTTTCAGATGCTTCTAACGATTGCATGGGTAAATTATAAAAATCTAATAATGCTTGTTTTCTAAAAGCATAAATTCCGATGTGTTGCTTATATTGAACACCCACATTTTTCTCTCTAGGAAACGGAATTACGGAACGGGAAAAATACAAAGCAAAATCGTTTTGATCGACCACCACTTTTACATTATTTGGATTATTGATTTCGTCCTCATCTGTAATTTCAAAAAGTAATGACGCCAAATCAATTTTATTCTCCGAATCGTTTTTAAAGACCTCAATTAATTTTTCTAAAGCAGCTTTATTAATAAAAGGCTCGTCTCCTTGAACATTAACCACAATATCAACGGCTAGATTTTCGACAGCTTCTGCAATTCGGTCACTTCCTGATTCGTGTTCCTTAACACTCATTATGGCTTTTCCTCCATGAGAAATAATTTCGTTGAAAATTAAATCGGAATCGGTAACCACAAAGACATCACTAAACAAATTAGTATTTACAGCCGATTCATAGGTTCTTAAAATAACGGTTTTTCCACCCAAATCCTGCATCAATTTGGCAGGAAATCGTGTCGAAACATAGCGGGCTGGAATTACAGCTATTATTTTCATTATTCTTCTCTAGTTTCGGTAAACTCGTAGTCAGTGTTGTTAAAATCAACACTTAATTCTTTTGCTCTATTCTTAACAGTATTATTGTCTATAACTTCTATTGTATAAACATCTGTTTTTCCATCAATATCAAAAGTTTCGTGTAGTAAGCCATCTTTAACTTCCCATTTTCCTTTTTCAATATGTGTTTCAACTTCGCAATTTTGAATTGCAGTGAACAAAACAATAAACCTACCATTTTTATCGTGTGTCTTTATCCAATATTTAGCTAATCCTTCTTGTTGATTATCTTTTTCCGAACCACTCCAGGTTCCAATTAATGTGTTTTTTAATTTTTTATCATCATTTGGTTGTAATGAGACGAAAGAAAAAGTTAAAAAAGCAGCTAAGACTAAAAGTACTATTTTGTATTTCATGGTATTTTTATTAAATGTTAATTTTCAAATATAAGACTTTTCATAAAACCAACC
>CAMAWK010000054.1 GCA_945861915.1 Flavobacterium psychrophilum
ACCAGTACCGATTATTATGTGTCTGATGCGGCAGGCAATATTATGGCGATATACAGAGGTACCTCTCTAACCGAGCAAGCCATTTATGGAGCTGGTCGCATTGGGGTGTACAAACGACCAAGCAACAGTAGCGTGTATGAACTCACAGACCATTTGGGTAATGTGCGGGCTGTAATAGGCAAAGACAGCAACAACAATATGTTAATGCTTAGCCGCACAGATTACTACCCCTTTGGGATGCCCATGCCCGACAGGAATATTGTTGGGGACTATCGCTACGCCTTTCAAGGGCAAGAAAAAGACACTGAAACGGGCATGGAGGCTTTTCAGCTAAGACTGTGGGATAGCAGGATTGGGAGGTGGTTGTCTCCGGATCCTGCGGGGCAATATAGCTCTCCATATCTAGGGATGGGCAATAATCCAATAAATGGTACTGACTCCGATGGTGGTATATTTATACTAGGTAAGTTAACTAAAGCTCAAAGAAAGGTATGGGAAAAAGCAGTTGCACGTATTAGAAGTACAGCCTTTGGTCAACTTGTCTATGATGCTTTGCAAAATGACAAGAACTTTGTTGTAAACGTTGTATGGGAAGCTGATCATGATGGAAAGTATGGAGATTATTTTTTTGCAAATAACGAACCCTCAGTAATGGGAGACTCTGGAAATTATATTTCAATTTCTAACAGAATAAGTCCACAACTTGAAAATGGATTACTTACGGAACGAGCACATGGAGGTGGATCTGCAATAAATCATCCTACATGGGTACTTATTGGTCATGAAATGTATCATGCCTATCAGCGCTATAAAAAGAGGTTACAAAACGGTGATAAAGATCAATTAGCAAGAGAACTGGACGCCTCAAGATTTCAGAATTACTTATATTCAAATACAGGTGGTAGTAGTTCATTACTAAGAAAAGGGTATACATTAGAAGGGGTTCAAAAAATAACAGGAAGTCTTGATACCCCAAACGATATGCAAAACGATATACAGAAGGCATATAATGCTGTTAAACCTACTTTAAATGATTTTTTCTTTTTTCCTAAGATGAATATGCAATTTGGCGAAGCTAATTCAA
Source organism: Flavobacterium psychrophilum (assembly GCA_945861915.1). GTDB lineage: Bacteria > Bacteroidota > Bacteroidia > Flavobacteriales > Flavobacteriaceae > Flavobacterium > Flavobacterium psychrophilum_E. The sequence goes on from CAMAWK010000054.1 coordinate 1,085, forward strand.
AAACAAGTAATTGTGGCTGTAAATAAATCATATTATGAGAAATTTTTATTTAAATAAAATTCTAAAAGCAATAATTGGAATATTATTAATAATTAAAGGGAGTATGTTTATTAAATTAATGTATTTTACTTTCCTTGAAATAATAAATCGAAGAATATATACTAATATTTCATATTCAGATTATATTTATGACCCAATGGAATTTGTATTTACTGGATTGTTTATTATCTTGTTTGGAGCAATATTAATTTCCCCACATCATTTATTACATAAGTTATTAATAAGCTTTAGTTTAATAATGCCTACTTATTTTATAATTCTTTTTGGTTGCCATACAATAGATAATTTTTGGTTTAATTTTTCATTAGATTTTTTTAATAAAATATTTATATATGTAGGTATGTTTTCTTCCTCAATCTTGATGTGCCACTACAATGATTTAGATTGGAGGGATGAAATTAAAAAAAGATTTAAAATTTCATTAATAATAGGAATAATATTAGGTATTGTTATTTTTGGTTTTAATAATAATGGTTACTAAAGTGTATCTCGTCCTGAAATAAGTCTACATCTATATACTTAATCCTACAATAGCTTACAACTCATTTTTAGTACTGCTATTGAGTTATATAATAAAGCTTATTAGGCAATAATTCTTCCACAATAAATTGTTTCTTGTGATTTTTTATAAGAAAATGTATATTTTTACTGCTCATTATTTTAAAAATGAGAAAAGCACTTCTGTTTATTATTGTACTATTATTTTCTATTGGTTCTAATGCCCAAGGCGAAAGCAATATCTGGTATTTTGGTAACTTTGCAGGATTAGATTTTAATAGTGGCAATCCTGTTGTTCTTAAAGACGGACAAATGAATACAGTTGAAGGTTGTGCTACTATTTCAAATTCGACAGGAAAACTTTTAATGTACACAGACGGTATTACTGTTTGGAACAAAAATCATCAAGTGATGCCTAATGGAACTAACTTATTAGGAGGAGGATCATCGACACAATCGGCAATAATAATACCAAATCCAACCAATACTAACATATATTATATTTTTACAACTTCTCAGGCAAACTTAGCCACAGGTATTCACTATTCAGAAGTTGATTTATCCCTTCAAGGAGGCTTAGGTGATATTACTGCAAATAAAAATGTTGTCTTAATTGATGGCGATGTTTGTGAAAAATTAACAGCGGTTAAAAACAAAGATGAAACGGGTTATTGGGTAATGACTCACGGGTTTTTAAACAATTCATACCATGCTTTTCAAGTTACAAGTACAGGTGTAAATACGACCCCTGTAACAACAAACATAGGCCCTAATTATGATGAATATAATTCAAAATTTTCTTATATGAAATTTTCTCCTGATAGTAAAAAATTAGCTAATCCTGAATATACAAGCGTGTCAAATGGTATAGTATTTCTCGATTTTGATAATTCAACAGGTGTTTTGTCTAATTACAAAATTATTCCAGTTTTGAATCAATTTAATTATGGGCTAGAATTTTCGATCTCTGGAAATGTATTGTACAAAAGTAGTTCTGAGTATATTAATTATTATCGCCAAATCTATAGATTAAGCCAATATGATTTAAAATCTGCCGATATTGCAGCTTCAGAAAAAATTTTATACACTATTACTTCAGATCAAAATATTGATATTGGAGCATTGCAATTAGCTCCCGACAACAAAATTTATGTTTCAATTCTTGATAGAAATTCTATTCAAGTAGGTAATTATATAAGTCGCATAGAAAATCCTGAGGTATATGGACCTGGTTGCAATTTTGTTTTACAGGCAATAAATTTGTCTCCAAATAGGTGTCTCATGGGTCTTCCTCAATTCATACAATCCTATTTTAGTGTTGATATTACAACGAAAAACAATTGTCTTGGCGACACCACCTCTTTTTCATTAAGTGGTAACCAATCCCTTACTTCGGCTATTTGGAACTTTGGAGACGGAAAAACTTCAACCGCCATTAATCCTACTCATGTTTATACTAACCCAGGAACCTATACTGTTTCGGTAACAGCAACAGGAACAAATGGCACAAGTACAAAAACAAGAGATGTTGTTATTTCGAGTATTCCCACCGCTACAAAACCTTCAAATGTATTGGTTTGTGACTCTAATAATGATGGTTTGTATAGTTTTAATTTAACATCCCAAAATTCAGCAATTCTCAACGGACAAGATCCTAATTTATTTGCAATTAACTATTTTGCCAGTGCTTCTGATTATACCAATAAAATTCCTATTTCAACGCCAACAAATTACATTAATACATCAGCGTATCAGCAACAAACAATTATTGCGGAAGTTTCGAGCAAAGTCAATTCAGATTGTAAAAGAACCACCAGTTTTGAAATTGATGTTTTTGAACTGCCCAAACCAGCTTCTGTAATTCAGACAATTTCGCTTTGCGATAATACATCTGTTGGCACAGATACAGACGGTCGAGTTCTTTTTAATTTAAGTCAAAACACTACTGCAATTTTAAATGGTCAAACCGCAAGTCAATTTGTATTGTCTTATTTTAAAGATTCGGGTTTAACTCAAGCTATTAGCAGCCCAACAACCTATCAAAATACAAATGCAACGGAAACGATTTATGTAAAGATGACCAATAAAGACAATACGAATTGTTTTTCTACTACTTCTTTTTCGATTCAGGTTTTGGCTTTGCCAGTTGTAAACAGTGTCGTTGACCTAAAACAATGTGATGATAATATTGATGGATTTAGTGTGTTTAATTTAGAAGAAGTTATTAATAAAGTAACAGCAAATTCGGCAGTTGAAACAATATCATTTTATAAAACTTTGGCTGATGCACAAAACAATGCTAATCCAATTCTAAAACCAACGATGTATATCAATTTAATCGTTAGTGTCGATAAAGTGTACGTTCGAGTTACAAATAGCAACAACTGCTTTAAAATTGCACAACTCAACCTAATTGTTTCTACCACACAAATTCCTTTGAATTTTACTAAAACATTTACCCAATGTGATGATGCTATTTTGGGCACTAATACAGATGGAATTACAAGTTTCAATTTTAGTAGTGTAACCAATGATATACAAGCCATTTTTCCACCAGGACAAGTATTAGACATTACATATTATAATAATTTAACGGATGCACTAGCCGAAAAAAACAGTATTACTACTATTTCAAATTACAGAAATAGTGGCTCCCCAAACACTCAAAATATTTTCATTCGTGTGGATAGCAAATTGAATAATGATTGCTTGGGCTTAGGAAGTTATATTACCCTAAATGTGGAGTCTATTCCAATAATTCCTACCATAACTCCATTTGTACATTGTGATGATGATCAGGATGGGAAATATGCGTTTGATATTACAGGTTTAGATACACAAATCAAGAATGGAAAAAATGTTACGGTAACTTATTTTGATGGGAACAATAATTTGTTACCAAGTCCTTTACCCAATCCTTTTGTTACTGCCTCACAAACACTCAAAGTAACCTGTGTTAATAACACCTTAACTGCTTGTTCCAATGAATCTACAATTCAATTTGTTGTAGATGATTTACCAGAATCTTTTCCCATTGCAACAACACTAACAACAGTTTGTGATGATGAAATTAATCCAATATTACAAGACGGCAAGTATGGATTTGACACAACAAATTTTCAAACCACTATTCTTGGTGGTCAAACGGGAATGACTGTGAAGTATTTTGATAAAAACAATGTTCCGTTACCAAGTCCATTGCCCAATCCATTTATAACCAATACCCAAAACATAAGAGTTGAAGTTGTGAATCCAAAAAACACCAGCTGCAGTGCTGCAACAACAATCCCTTTTGTAGTAAATTCAATTCCGAATATTTCTTTAGTAGGCGATGAATTGGTTTGCAGCAACCTACCTACTTTTACCAAAGTAATAGACGCAGGAATTCAAGATAGTTCACCGATTTCGAGTTTTAACTATAAATGGTATTTTAACGGAGACCTTATTATAGGTGAAAACCGGTATAGTTTAACTGTAAATAAAGAAGGGGAATATAAAGTTGAAATTACCAACAATCAAAGTTGTTCAAGAACCCGAACCATAACCGTTGCAGCATCGGATATTGCAGTGATAAACAATGTGAACATCATTGATTTATCCGACTCAAATAGCATTAGTATATTTGTAACCGGAAATGGTGATTATGTTTATGGATTGGATAATGAATTCGGGGACTATCAATCGAGTAGTATTTTTACTAACGTACCAGCTGGAGTTCACACTATTTTTGTAAAAGATTTAAATGGTTGTGGGATTACACCAAAAGAGGTTTCAGTATTGGGTATTCCAACTTATTTTACACCTAACAACGATAATTTCAATGACAATTGGAATGTGAAGGGTATAAATACTACTTTTAATTCAAAAACAATCATCTCTATTTTTGACCGATATGGAAAGCTGATAAAGCAAATTAGTCCTCTATCTCCAGGTTGGGATGGAACGTATAACGGACAACAAATGCCTGCATCAGATTATTGGTATTCGGTTTCGCTAGAAGATGGCAGAATATTAAAAGGTCATTTTACGTTAAAAAGATAAAATATAAACTAACCTGTTGGGTGTAATTATTAAAAACGTCAGTTCGATTTTTTGTGTAGTAAAGCGGAACAAAAAATGTATCGAGAACTGTTTTTAATGAAATTTTCCTTGTTCTCAATACGATTTTCTTCCCGAAGCTTCGGGAGAAAATCACTCGAACTGACGAAAAATTATCATCAAAAACTAATTACACCCAACGGGTTAAACTAATAATTTTTTTAATTACTTTTACTACAAATTATAACATAATGAAAACTATTTTTTTTATCTTACTGTTGGTGTTTTTTAGCGCTTGTCAATCTACTTTTATAAAAAATGACAGATATAAAGTATCTTCAGCTTCTCCAGAATTGGGAAGTATTGGACAATCAAAATCACTATTCGATTTACAAAATGATTTCAAAGTGAAAACTTTTGCCAAGTTAGAAAATAACATTAGAGTGTCAATTGAGATAGTTCCTTTTAATAAAAAGCTCAATCATTTTTTTAAAGCCAAAGAAAGATTTAACCAAAGTCAATCGAAAATAGTTTATGTGGATAGCTTACCAACAAAACCTGAATTGATTACAATTCGTTTACTTGATGTTTCAGGATTTACAAACGAATTGAATGCAGACTATAATCAAAGTGTATTTAAGTTAGTGTCAGAAACTAAAAACCCAAAAATTGTAACAAGTATTGCCGCCTATTTATCCCCTGAAGAGATTGTTAAAATAAGACAATCAGACACCTATTATTTGACAAATTCACAAAATCAGAGATACATTCTTTCTTTATATAAATTTGGAAAAAAAACAGATACTATAACAGTAAACCCCGCTTCAATAATAGCCTATCGATTTAGTAAAATTTGTTGGAGTATCTCAGATAAAGAGCAGTGGAATATTATAGATTTGACCGAAGGGGTAAATGGGTGTAAAAAAAAATCTAAAATTAAGAAAAAAAAGAAATCAAAAAGTTTATTTGACATGTAACTTAATTGAAATCCATTACTTTTCACTTCCTTTCCATTCCATGGTGTTGTAATCTAAAAAAATAAAAATGAATAAATCTCTGTTATATAAATTGCTTTTCGGCATTACCTTTATTTCTTACTTCTCTTGTGAAGAAATCTTATTAGAAAAAGATATTTCAAAAAGTGCAGTAGCCCTTGTTGCGCCGGCTAATAATTCGCAATTTAATTCTACAGGAGTCACTTTTACTTGGGATAATGTAACCGATGCAACAGACTATCAATTACAAATTGCAAAACCTAATTTTGCAAATCCATTGCAAATACTTTTAGATACTAAAATAAAGACTACTAGTTTTACACAACAACTCCCTATTGGTGAATATGAATGGAGAGTGAGGGCAATTAATAGCGGTTATAATACGGATTATGTTAGTAGATTTGTGACTATTATGAGTAACCTTGATTTCCAAAGCAACACCCTAGTACTGAATACTCCTGTTAACAATTTAGTTACAAAAACGGCAATCCAAAATCTTTCCTGGCAATCCATTATCGGGGCAACAAGTTATCAAGTTCAAGTATATGACAATAACAATACTGTTATCAGTGATCAAACCACTACAGCAACCAATATAAATTACACTTTTACAGAAGGTAATTTTTTTTGGAGGGTAAGGGCAACTGACAATACACAACAAACTTTATATTCTTCTCGCTCTGTTTTAGTAGACACTACAGTTCCTAACACCGCCATTTTGTCTAGCCCTGCTAATACTAGTACGACAACAAATACTGCTGTTAATTTTCAATGGAATAGAGCACCCGTTGCGGGTAGTGTTGAAAAAGATAGTATCTACATTTATTCTGATGCTTCATTATCAGTTTTGAAGTTAAAAAATGTAGCTACGAATCCATTCACAACAAATCTTACTACTGGAAATCATTATTGGTTTATAAAATCATTTGATCAAGCAGGAAATGAAAGTAATAAAAGTTCGGTTTTTAGTTTTATCATAAACTAATTATCTAATGAAAAACAGAAAAAGTATATATATTTTGCTACCCATAGTTATACTAATTTGGGGAATTTTAATTTATCAGTTTTTTTCTGTTACTACTTCTGATACTGTTTTGCAAAATAATCCCTCAGAATTTAATATAAAACCTTTTAAGGTACAAGAGCGTAAAACCTTTTTTATTACTATTGATTATAGAGACCCATTTCTTGGAAAAGTATATTCTCCACAGACAATCAAAATAAAAAAAAACACTACTAAAGTAAAAAACAAGCCTAAAACAGAAGAAATTATAGAATGGCCAACAATACTTTACAAAGGAATTGTATCCGATACTAAAGACAAAAATAAAATTTATATGTTAGTCATCAATGGGAAAATCTGCTTGATGAAAAAGGGAAGTACAGAAAACGAAGTGTATTTAAAAGATGGAGATAAGGAGTCAATCTATGTCAAATACAAAGGAAATTTGAATCTTATACTGATTGCAGAGTGAAGCGATTCCTAAAAATCAAATCTGGAGTGTTACAGCTGACCGTTTTTATTGCTTTGCTTATAGCACTATTATTAAGCGCCTTGATTTTGTATGCATATACTTTTAACTACATGAGAGATCAATCGAATGGGGCGATAGAAAACATACGATTTTCAAATACTGGAATAGACTATCTGTTACATCAAGGGGAAGTTAATACTGATACAATAGCCGTTGAAATAATAAAAAAAGAAAATCAAATCATTAAGGTTCATTTGTCACATTGGGGGATTTTTGAAAAAGCGTACACCCTAAGTCAATTTAGAAAAAAGAAGTTTGTTAAAACTGCCCTAATTGGCTCAAGCATCAATTCACAAGAATCACCTACTTTATTTTTACAAGAAACTCAAACTCCTTTAACCTTAGTAGGCAGTACTCAAATAAAGGGCTTGGCTTATTTACCTTCTCAAGGAGTAAAATCAGGATACATCGCAGGGAATAGTTATTATGGGAACCAACTTATTTACGGGTCAATAAATACAAGTACTCCTATTTTACCCAAACTAAACAAAATTTGTATTGACGCATTGGAATCTTACTGTAACGGCTATAAACCTCAAAATCAAGAAGATTATATAAATGTAGAAACTAGTAGAAGAATAGTTAATTCATTCCAAAAAAAAACAAAAATAGGCTATTCTAAAGAATCTATAGTTTTAGAAAATTGCAACATAATAGGTAATATAATTATTAAATCAGATGTTTCAATCAATATAAAAAACACAGCAAACTTAAAAGATATAATTTTAATAGCTCCAATTATTGAGATAGAAGACGGTACAACTGGAAATTTTCAAGCTATAGCAACCCAAAGAATCGCTGTCGGGAAAACGTGCAAATTAGATTATCCCTCAGCGTTAGTATTGTTTCAAGACAACAAAAACAATCCAAAACTTGCGATAAACCCTCCACTAGACAATCAAATATTTATTGATTCAACAACCACAATAAAAGGAAGTGTGTGTTATTTTCGGACTAAAGAATATCCCGATTTTAAAACACAAATAGTTTTGGAAACAAAATCAAGAATTAAAGGACAAGTATATTGCACAGGGAATTTTGAGCTCAAAGGAAGTGTTTCAGGAAGCGTATATACCAAGCAATTTATTGCCAATCAAGCGGGTTCTATATTCATAAACCATATTTATAATGGAACTATTGAAAACGAGAATATACCTATTGTTTTTGGAGGAATCGTACTGGAACAAACACCTAAAACGATTATGAAATGGCTATATTAACAAAAGTCAAATCGGCAACTTTAGTTGAAGTTATTGTGGCCTCTATTCTGGTTGTTATTGTTTTTATAATTGCTAGTTTAGTTCTAAATAATCTAGTCTTGAATACATTTTCTAAAAACAACCATCCCATTGAAACCAGATTGAATGAATTGGAATACGAGCTTCAAAACAAATTAGTCAAATTACCATACAAGGAAAATTACAAAGGCTGGGACATTGAAATTGAGACCGAAAAATCAGAATTAATAGAAAAGTTAGTTCTTTCGGCAACCAATGAAAAGAACAATAAAAAACTAGTAAGAACGCAAACACATGACAAACCCTAAAATAAAATCATTCACATTAACAGAGTTGTTGGTAGTTATGATTATAACTGCTATTGTAGTTGGGTTGGCTTTTACAGTTTTGCGTTTGGTTCAGAAACAAATTTATGCCATCGAAACCAATTATAACAAAACAAGTAATTTGGCACTTTTTGAACAAAAACTGTGGCAGGATTTCAATGAGATGAATAGTATCCAATGCAACACAAAAGAAAGTAGCCTACTGATGCAATCCGAAATGGATACGGTAATATATTCTTTTCAAGAAAATTACACCTTAAGAAACACTGATACCATTAAATTGAAATTAGTGGCTGCTAAATTTCTCTTCGAAGGGAAAGAAGTACAAGAAGGGCAAATGGATGCAGTATCGATTTCGGCAACAGAAGAACTGCTAGATTTTGAAATTTTTGTTTCTAAGAAAAATGATTTAATTTATACTATGAATCAAGATGGCTTTTAAACTAGAGAACACCCAAAATAAGAGTAGAATTCAAAAACAACAACAATCCAGTTTAGAAAATTTGCTAAAAAAAGAGATTGTTCTTTTTGGAGAACGTTTCAACAATAAAAAAAAGCAGGTTTTTTATCAAGAATTAGCGGTGTTGCTTAAAGCTGGAATAACTTTTAAAGAAGCATTGACACTAATTGTAGATTCTTTGAAGAAAAATGCTGACAAAGAATTGATACAATCCATACTTAATAATCTTGTTAGCGGGAAGCCTTTCTCTGAGGCATTATTAGCATCAGAAGCTTTCTCTGAATACGAATTTTATTCTCTGCAAATAGGGGAAGAAACAGGAACAACGGCACAAGTTTGTCAAGAATTAGGAGTCTTTTACGAGCGTAAGAACGAACAAAAAAGAATCATCATTGCCGCTCTTACTTATCCTTCTATAGTGTTAACCACCGCCGTAATTGTAGTGGTATTTATGTTGAGTTATGTAGTACCCATGTTTCAAGATATTTTTAGGCAAAATAAGGTAGAATTACCTATGTTAACCCAAATAATTGTCAAATTATCTAGTCTAACCAAAACCTATGGATTCTATCTGTTTTTGCTACTAATAGCCTTGTTTTTCGTTGGACGTATTTTCAAAGATAATGTACAATACCGAAAAGCACTTCATTATTTTGTCTTGAAAATACCTGTTTTGGGTTCTTTTATTACCAAAGTGTATTTGGCTCAATTTACGCAAGCGGTCGCCTTATTAACTACAGCAAAGATTCCACTCTTGAATAGTGTGCAAATGGTAAAAAAAATGATTCGTTTCGTGCCATTACAAGAAGCACTCGATAAAGTGGAAAATAGTATTCTAAAAGGAAATAGTTTAAGCACAAGTTTAAAAGAGAACCCCTTATTTGATAACCGAATTATATCATTGGTCAAAGTAGCCGAAGAAACCAATCAAACTGAATATGTTTTCAAACAATTAAGCGAACAATTCAATCAGGAAGTTGTACAACAATCCAAAACCATGACTACCGTTTTAGAGCCTTTAATTATTCTATTCGTGGGTGTACTTGTTGCCATTTTATTAGTCGCCATGTACTTACCAATGTTTCAGTTGAGTAGTGCGATTGGATAATGCGCCGCTCCTATTTGTCATAGGAACTCAAAGAAGAGAAAAAAATATTTCCCTTTTCATACGTAGCTTTCTATCAAAACCAACAAATCTAACAAAATATTTTTGTAATAAAAAAATGATTTTTTTGTAATATATTAACTTTTTTTCATAGTATTGTAAGAAATATAACTTTTAAAATAAATGAAAAAATTACCCATTATCCTTCCTGCTCTAGCTATTGTACTCTCGTTAATCGCCATTTACTTTTCAAAATCGAGTTCAGAACTAGTCTATGTTGATGTGAACAAACTCATCGAAGGCTACAGTCGAACCAAAATAGCCAAGGCTGAATTTGATAAAAAAGCAACCACCATGAAAAGCAATATTGATTCACTCATGACAGGTTGGCAAAAAGAATTACAAGCCTATGAAAAAGAAAGAGTCTCTATGTCACCAAAGGAGCTCAAATTAAAACAAGAATTATTACAAAACAAACAACAACAAATCAATGGCTACCAAGAAGCCATTCAGAAAAAAATACAAGAAGAAGACAAAAAAGTAACCCAAACCGTGATTAACGACATTAATGATTACATCAAAGAATACGG
>CAMAWK010000055.1 GCA_945861915.1 Flavobacterium psychrophilum
ATTATCTCGGAACATTTTGATGATAATTATAGTTCTATTTTAAAGGAAAATGCAGATTATTTGGATAAATATCTTAACATTTAAAGGGAAATGAAAGTAGCCATTTACGGGAAATATTATCTTAATAGTACAGAGCCAATTATCAAAGATATTTTTGTTTTTTTTAATAACAATCAAGTAGAAATGGTTATTGAATCTGAATTTTTGAAAATTCTACACGAAAAAGAAATTATTCAAAAACAATATAAAACATTTACTTCTCATACTGAATTAGACAGTAGTTTTGATATGCTCATCAGTATTGGTGGCGATGGAACTATTTTGAGAGCTGCTGCATTAGTACGAAATTCTGGCGTTCCAATTTTAGGTATCAATGCAGGAAGATTGGGTTTTTTGGCGACCGTTCAAAAAGAAAATATTGCTGAGTTCATGCAATTTATTATCGAAAAAAAATACACTATTTCCAAAAGAACGCTGCTTAGTCTTTCGTGTACACCTACAAACGAAGCCATAGAAGAAATTAATTTTGCTTTGAATGAAGTTTCCGTTAGTCGAAAAGATACCACTTCAATGATAACCATTGAAACCTATTTGAATAATGAATTTTTGAATTCCTATTGGGCCGATGGTTTAATTATTTCAACACCTACAGGTTCTACAGGTTATTCGATGAGTTGTGGCGGACCTATATTAACTCCCAATGTGAGTAGTTTTGTTGTAACTCCAATTGCTCCACATAATTTGAATGCTCGTCCGTTGGTAATTCCTGATGATACCGAAATTAGACTAAAAGTTTCGGGTCGAGAGGAAAATTATTTGGTTTCGTTAGACTCACGAATTACAGTAGTTCAAAACGAAACCATATTAGTCATCAATAAAACGCCTTTTCAAATTAACATGGTCGAAATACCAGAGGAAACTTTCCTGAAAACGCTAAGAACCAAACTCTTTTGGGGCGAAGATCGTAGAAATTAATTCGATTTTATATAGGCAAGTATACGAATACACCCGTTTTTCTCGTTTGACCTTTACCAAAGCTACAATTGTTGTTATTTAAAACTAGAGCCATTGATTAGAGCTGATAATTGTTATATTTGCACCCAATTTTTTTCAAAGAATGAACAATATTTTCAATCTTTTATTTTTATTTTTTTCATTATTCGTAAGTGCTCAAATTCATGAAGTTGGAGCTTTTGTCGGTTTAAGTAATTTTGTTGGTGATGTGGGCCGTACGAATTATATTCATCCAAACAAACCAGCCTTAGGAATACTTTATAAATGGAATAAAAGTCCAAGACATTCCTATCGTTTTTCGTATACTCAAACCTATCTAAGGGCTAATGATATTATTTCAAAGGAACCGAGTAGATATTTAAGAGGATATAATTTTGACAATAATCTAAAAGAATTATCTTTAGCCCTTGAATTTAACTTTTTTGACTTTAATTTACATAAATCAGAAAGGAAAATTACACCTTATGTTTATTCGGGGATGAGTTATATAAGATATGATGAATTGTATGTTGATTCTGGAATAACTTACAAGGATAATATAGGAAATGCTTTCGCAATCCCACTGAGTTTAGGAGTTAAATCGAATATAAATCGTTTTTTTGTTTTGGCATTAGAAGTAGGAGCGCGATTTACATTTACAGATAATTTAGACGGGAGTAATCCTAAAAACGAAGATTTCAAATCGCTGAGATTTGGAAATATAAATAATAATGACGTGTATGTTTTCTCTGGATTAACACTGACCTATACTTTTGGAGAAAAACCCTGTTATTGCGCAGAATAAAATGGATTTATTAGAAAAAATAGATACAAATAATTTACCCAAACATTTGTCCATAATTATGGATGGCAACGGTCGTTGGGCAAAACAGAAAGGTCTTTTGCGAGCTATGGGTCATGAAAATGGCACCAAATCTGTAAAAACAACCATAGAAACGTGTACTAAATTAGGAATTGAGTTTCTCACATTGTATGCCTTTTCTACCGAAAACTGGAACAGACCCAAACTCGAAGTTGAAACCCTCATGAAATTATTAGTCAGTTCTTTAAAAAAAGAACTTAAAACCCTAAAAGACAATAACATTAAATTGAATGCTATTGGAAATTTAGAAAAACTACCCCATTCTGCTTACGTTGAATTGCATGATGTTATCGAGGCTACCAAAGAAAATACCAGAATGACACTCACTCTTGCATTGAGTTATGGTTCAAGAGAAGAAATTGTTTCGGCAGTAAAAATCATAAGTGATAAAGTTAAAAATAATATAATTTCAATTGACAGTATTGACGATTCAATTATAAATGAGCATCTTTACACGCAAAATTTACCCGACGTAGATTTATTAATACGAACCAGTGGAGAACATAGAATAAGCAATTTTTTGTTATGGCAAATTGCTTATTCAGAATTATATTTTACTAATGTATTATGGCCAGACTTTAAAGAAGAACATTTGTATGAGGCAATCATTAGTTATCAAAAAAGAGAACGTAGATTTGGAAAAACAAGCGAACAAGTTAAATAATTTTTTAGTGTTACATAAGTATATTACCCTTTTTATTTTATTATTTTTTGGAAGTTTTTATCAAATTAACGCTCAAGAAAGAGTTCCTTTCGATCAAGGAAAAAAATACATACTAGCCGATGTAAATTTAGTTGGAAAATTAAGTTTTAATAGCCAAACTGTTGTAACATTTGCGGGACTTGAAAAGGGTCAAGAAGTTACAGTTCCTGGTGAAGAAATAAGCAATGCAATAAAGAAATTAGGAAAATTAGGATTGTTTGATGAAATTTCATTTTACGTTAATAAAATTCAAAATGACAGTATTTATTTAGACTTACATCTTGAAGAATTGCCTAAGCTAAACGATGTTAAATTCATAGGTGTTAAGAAAGGCAAAGTAGAGAGCTTAATAAAAGATACTGGCTTAGATAAAGGAAAAGTAGTAAACGAAAATCTACTTACTACAACCAAAAACTACATAGAAAACAAATACAAAAAAGATGGTTTTTTTAACACTAAGGTAATTATTAACACAGTTAAAGACACTTCGTCTGTAAACGTAGTTAATATGCTTGTTAAAATTGATTTGGGCGAGAAAGTAAAAATCCAAGAAATTAATTTTGAAGGAAATACAAAAATCGCTGATAAATCATTGCGAAAAGCAATGAAAAACACCAAAAAACAAAACCCAATACGAGTTTTTAAAGCCTCTAAATACATTAAGGATAAATTCAAAACCGATTTAGAGTCGGTAATTGCCTCATACAAAGAAAAGGGATATCGTGATGCTAGAATCATTTCGGATTCTGTTGTTTACAACAAAGAGAAAAATAAATTATTGGTTAAGGTAAATGTAGAAGAAGGAAATAAATATTATTTTGGAAATATAAAATTCTTAGGAAACACTGTTTATCCCGATCAAGGTTTGGCTAGTATGGTGGGCATTAATAAAGGCGATGTATACAACGGAGTGCTTCTTGAAAAAAGAATTGCCGATAAATCCAAGCCAGATAGTGATGATATTACTAATTTATATCAAAATAATGGGTATTTATTTTCAACAATAAACGCTGTTGAAGTTAAAACTGCCAATGATACGATCGATTTTGAAATCCGAATCACCGAAGGTCCAATTGCTTATTTTAATAAAATTACGGTAACAGGAAATGACAAAACATTTGACCATGTTATTTATAGAGAATTAAAAACAAAGCCTGGAGAAAAATATAACAAGGATTTGTTAATCAGAACCATTCGTGAAATTGGTGCTTTAGGTTTTTTTGACCCAGAAGCCATTGAGCCAAAATTCAAAAACGTAGATGCTGCTGCTGGAACTGTAGATATTGAATATCCTTTGACAGAAAAAGGAGCAAGTCAAATAGAACTGCAAGGTGGTTATGGTGGCGGGGGGTTTATAGGAACTTTAGGATTATCATTTAATAATTTTTCGGTCAGAAATTTATTCAAAAAAGAAGCTTATAAACCTTTACCCATGGGAGACGGTCAAAAGGTGTCGTTGCGATTACAAGCCAGTACTTTTTTCAAAACTTATAGTGCTTCTTTTTCTGAGCCTTGGTTTGGTGGGATAAAACCAGTTCAATTTAGCACTTCGGTATCTTACAGTAAACAATATTTAGGTTCTACTTCGTTTCAAAATCAAAATGTAGATAAAACTAGAAGTTTTAATTTACTCACTTTATCTATTGGTTTAGCCAAAAGATTAACTGTTCCTGACGATTTCTTCGTTTTGTCACAATCATTAAGTTATCAACATTATGATTTGAATAATTACAATACTGGGCTATTTACATTTGGTAATGGAATTTCAAGAAATTTTGCTTATACAGTTGGACTAACTAGAAACAGCAAAGGAGTCAATCCAATATTTCCAACCTATGGATCGGAATTTAGCATTACAGGTAAATTTACTTTGCCATACTCATTATTTAATGGGGTGGATTATGCAGGGTTGAATAATCTTGAGGAAAATAAAATTAAAAACACAGCAGAAACTCAAAATGGATTACCCTATTTAGATGAAAGTGGAATTCCCGTTGCAACCTTTAAAGAGGCTGCTGCCGATCAATCGAAAGTTGATCAAAAGAAATTTAATTGGTTAGAATATTATAAAATTAAATTCAAAGCTGATTGGTATACAAAAATTTATGGTAAATTCGTTCTCCGAACGCTGTCGGAATTTGGATTCTTAGGTGCATACAATCAAGGTAGAGGTTTAATTCCTTTTGAAAGGTTTTATTTGGGAGGAGATGGAATGCAAAACTTTGCTATGGATGGTAGAGAAACCATACAGTTGAGAGGTTATCCTAACAATGCATTAACACCTGTAGATGATACTGGAGTACAAGTAGGAGCTACAGTTTACAATAAGTTCTCAATGGAAATGAGGTATCCAATTACATTAAAATCAGCTGCTTCTATTTATGCGTTAGCTTTTTTAGAAGCAGGATCGGCTTATGACAGTTTTAAAGGTTATAATCCATTTCAGTTAAAACGTTCGGCGGGAATTGGTCTAAGGATATTTATGCCTGCTTTCGGATTATTGGGAATTGATTTTGGAAAAGGATTTGATGCTTTGCCAGGATTTACTCAGCCAAATGGCTGGGAAACACATTTTATTATAGGACAACAATTTTAAAATATATTTAAACGTTACATTCTTTAAAAATTACAGTCATGAGAAAACAGTTTTTAATTCTATTTTTAGTATTGATTATAGGCGGTTCAATTCAAGCTCAAACGAAAGGGACTAAAATAGGTTTTATTGATATGGAATACATATTAGAAAATGTGCCAGATTACACAGAAGCTCAAACTCAATTAGAGGAAAAAGCGCAGGAATGGAAACAACAAATTGAATCCAAAAAAGCAGAAATAAATAAATTAAAAGAAGCTTTGGCTGCCGAAAAAGCGTTATTGACAAAAGAACTTATTTCTGAAAGAGAAACTGAAATTAGTTTTCTTGAAAATGAAAACTTAGATTATCAGCAAAAAAGATTTGGTCCACAAGGTGATTTAATTTTGCAAAAATCAACGTTAACAAAACCAATTCAAGATCAGGTTTTTACTGCTATTCAAGATATTGCAGAAGCTAAAAAATATGATTTTATCTTTGATAAAACATCCGATTTAACCATGCTTTTTGCAGCGAAAAGATTTGACATTAGCGATCAGGTTTTGCGCGTATTAAACCGTTCTGAAAAAAGAGAACAAATGACTAAAAAGGAAATCGCTGCCGAAGAAGCTAGAGATGCCAAAGAAGATGCTATTGCCGAAAATCCAGCTTTAGCAGAAAGAAAGAAAATACTAGATGATAAAAAAGCATCACGAGATAAAGCTTTAGAGGATAGAAAACTATTGCAGGAGCAAAGAAAAAAAGATATAGAAGAAAAGAAAAAACAAATTATTCTCGACAAAGAAGCAAAAAGAACTGGAACAACAGCATCTGCTAAAACATCAGGAAATGAGGGTGCTACATCATCTGCTGATGCATCCAAAACTGCCGCCGCGGATGCAAAACAAAAACAAGCAGACGATAAAGCAAGAATACTAGAGGAACGCAAAAAAACTATAGAAGATCGTAAGAGAGCAATAGAAGAAAAAAAGCAACAGATTTTAGATGAAAGAGAAGCTAAGAAAAATTCCTCAACTAAAGTAGAATCTAAAACAACGGAAGTTGTAGCGACTGAAAAGCCTGCTGAAGTTTCAAAAACAGCTTCTGCTGCCGAAGCCAAGCAAAAACAAGCAGATGAGAAAGCTAAAGTGCTTGAAGAGCGTAAAAAAGCAATCGAAGATCAGAAAAAAGCCCTAGAAGAAAAAAGAACACAATTACTTCAAGAAAGAGAAGCAAAAAAAACTGGCACGGTTTCTGAAAAGAAAGTAAGTGAAGTTGCAAAGGAAGCAAAAGTAGTTGTTAAGGAAGAAGTAAAACAGCAAGTAAAACCAACTGAGAAAGTGATCGAAGCTGCCAAAGTAGTGGTTGATTCTACCAAAGCTGTAGCACCTGTAAAATTAACTCCTCAAGAATTGAAACAAAAACAACTAGATGCTAGAAACAAAATACTTGAAGACAGAAAAAAACTAATAGAAGAAAATAAAAAAGCTTTAGAAGAGAAAAAGAAAAAAATTCTTGAAGAAAGAGAAGCGGCAAAACAAGGAACAAAATAGAAAAGTAGAATACAAACAACAATTAATTATTTAATATTTAAACACAATGAGACAGATTAAAACTTTACTAATTGCTACATTATTCATTTTAGGAGCAACTCAAACCATTAATGCACAAGCAAAAACAGCACATGTTGATGTAACCGAAATTATGTCAAAAATGCCAGCTATGTTAGATGCTCAAAAACAACTGGAAAAAATAAGCACTACTTATGATGCCGATTATAAAAAAATGGCTGAAGAATTTAAAGCTAAATTAGCAAAATATGACGCTGAGGCTGCTACAGTTTCTGAAGCTATGAATGGCGAACGTCAAAAAGAAGTAGGTGATATGCAAAAAAGAATCCAAGAGTTTGGTCAAAATGCACAGAAAGAAGTACAACAAAAACAAGAAGATATCACAAAACCAATTTACGAAAAAGTGAGAGCTTCAATACAAAAAGTGGGTAAAGCCAAAGGATTTCAATATGTTTTGGATGGTTCTACACTTTTGTTAGCAGACGGTCCAAACATTACTGACGATGTTAAAAAAGATTTAGGATTTTAATTCTATATTTTTTAAAAATTTAAAAACTGCTCATCCATTATTGGTTGAGCAGTTTTTTTTGTTTAAGCAGAAATTTATAGTACATTTAATCCTAAGAAATTTGTTTTGTATGCACAATAAAAATCCCATTGGAATATTTGATTCAGGCATTGGCGGCACTTCTATTTGGTCAGCTATTCATTATTTATTACCCAATGAAAAAACAATTTATCTCGCAGACAGCAAAAATGCTCCTTACGGTCAAAAGTCAAAAGAGGAAATTATAGCATTATGTTTTAAAAATACAGAGTTATTGTTAAAAATGGACTGTAAATTAATTGTGGTAGCTTGTAACACGGCAACAACGAATGCAATTCAGGAATTAAGGTCTAAATATACTATTCCTTTTATTGGAATAGAACCCGCAATTAAACCTGCAGCTACCCATTCAAAAACACAAACTATTGGGATATTAGCTACTCTAGGCACCCTGAATAGTGAACTTTTTAATAAAACTGCCGAGAAGTTTCAAGAGACAAAAATCATAGAGCAAGTAGGGCATGGTTTGGTAGAATTGATCGAAAATGGCGAAATCAATTCTCCAAAAATGACAGAACTTCTTCGTTCCTATTTACAGCCAATGATAGATAATAATATTGATTATCTTGTTTTGGGATGCAGTCATTATCCTTATTTAATTCCTCAAATAAAAAAAATACTTCCAGATAGCATACAAATTATTGATTCAGGGGAAGCAGTAGCAAAGCAAACACAAAATATTTTAAGCGAAAAAGTTGGTTTTTCAGATGGGATAGCCCCAAAACCTGTTTTTTATACGAATACCAACTCAAAGGTGCTTTTTGAGATTTTGGAAAAGAAATTCGGAGTGATTGAGAAAGATTTCTAAAATCTATTCTTCTTTTTTATACCAGCTAGAATACATCACATAATTATTAGAAATACGTTCTATCTCTCCTGCAAAATCCGATTCATCTATATCTTTTACTTTCTTGGCAGGAACACCCGCATAAATAGAACCCGATTCAACAACTATGTTTTGGGTAACCACTGCTCCAGCTGCAATAATCGAATTGCTTTCTATTATGCAATTATCCATTACAATCGCTCCCATACCTATTAAAACATTGTCCTTTATCGTACAACCGTGAACGATAGCGTTATGACCAATTGAGACATTATTTCCTATAATAGTGGGATGTTTTTGATAGGTGCAATGAATAATAGCACCATCTTGAATATTCACTTTATTTCCGATAGTTATAAAATGTACATCACCTCTAATAATAGCATTAAACCATACGCTGCAAAACTCTCCAAAAGATACATCGCCAATAATAGTTGCATTTTCAGCAACAAAACAATCGGCAGGAATACTAGGAGTTTTTCCGTTAACAGATAAGATGGGCATTAAAAAATGAAGTTTAATTGATTGCTGGACAGTTACATTCGTATCGCTCTCGTTCACAAAATAAATTGATTCCTAAAGTGATTTGGTGATACCCTCCATTGTCAAATTTTATATCTCCTGAAACTTGAGAATAAGTATAAGCAAACATATAATTGTTGTAATTAACACCAATTATTGGAGTAATATATTGTAAGTTTTGTGTTGCTACCGAATTACCTGAGATGTATTCAGCTCCGTCAAGGCTTCTTCGATACGATAGACCAGCCCATAGTTTTCCGAATTCCATGTTTTTGTAGGCTTTCATATTGATATCAACCGTTTTTTCATTTGTTTGCTCTGTTAATTGAAACAAAATCGAAGGTTCCCAAAGTATTTTGTATTTATCTCCAAAATTATATCCAGCGCTCAACAAGTATTTTCTCAAATTATCGCTTTCATATTCTGTGTAAATATTTCTACTTGTTTCCATAGCGTTCTTCACAGTAAAGTGCGTATAAAAATCTAAATAATTATAAGAAGCACCTACATCTATATTAAAATACGATCCTTTTTGAACAATTCCACCAAAAATTATTGGATCAATTATAGTTAAATCAAATCCTGTTTCATCTAATTGACTCTGAACAAGTCCCAAACTCATACCAAATGACAATTGATTCAAATCTATAGCATCGCGGGAAAACATGATGTGGTGAGCGTAAGTCAATTTTATCCCTTTTTGTGAGTGAAAACCGTTTTCATCGCTAAACAATATTACTCCAGCACCTGATTGTTCACCCACTCTGCCATTAAAACTTAGTGTTTGAAGAGAAGGAGCATCACTTTGATCAAACCACTGTTTTCTTGCAGTTAATCTAACTTTAGCACAATTAGCTGCTCCTGCCATTGAGGGATGAAGTAAATAATAATTGTCTGATAAATAATCTGAATAAACGGCAATTCCTTGTTGTGAAAAAGAAAACTGACTCATCAAAAAAAGCACTAAAATAAATTTGATTTTATGAAGCATTCAAAAGAGTATTAGTTAAAATTTATTTCCATCTATTTAGTAACGAGAAAAAATAGTATTTATTTAATTCTTTGTAAATTATAAGAATTAAAAACCAAATATAGTTATTAGTAGAAAATAACTTCGTTAAATTTGTAAAAAAATAAAGAAATCATGTCAAAAATAACAATAAAAGAAACGCAGAACCCAAGCATTATAAAATTTGAATTGGAGGATTTCATTACCAAAAATGAGAGTTTTGAGTTCAAAAATATCGATGAGGCAACGAACTCTCCATTGGCGCAAAAATTATTTTATTTACCTTTTGTTAAAACAGTCTATATCTCGGGAAATTTTATTGGTATCGAGAAATTTAGCATCGTAGAATGGGATGATGTTAAAGAGGCTGTAGCGGAACAAATAGAAACCTTTATTTCCAGTGGCGGAATCATTATTACTGAACAAACCAATCAGACCAAGAAACAACCCATCACGGTCTATGGCGAAACAACGCCCAATCCAGCTGCTTTAAAATTTGTTGTCAATAAAATGCTAACTAAAACAGCAATTGAGTTCAAAAACATCGATCAAACTTCGGCTTCTCCTTTGGCGAAAGAGTTATTTAAATTTCCGTATGTGAAAGAAGTTTTTATTGACGAAAATTATATCTCAGTCACTAAATACGAAAGTTATGATTGGCAGGAAATCACTCTGGAAGCTCGAACTTTTATCAAACAATTTATCGAAAATGGAGGAACTATTCTTGACGAAAGTTTAATTACTGCTCAAGTTGAACTAGAGAATACGAAGATGGAAAGTTTTGATACATTGGACAGTACTTCTCAAAAAATCATTTCTATTTTAGATGAGTTTGTAAAACCTGCTGTACAGGCAGATGGTGGAAATATTGCTTTTGATTCCTATAACGAAAGCGACAAAATCGTAAAAGTAATTCTTCAAGGGGCTTGTAATGGGTGTCCTTCTTCTACTTTTACTTTAAAAAGTGGTATCGAAAACATGCTAAAAAGTATGTTGAACGATACCGAAATTACCGTTGAGGCATTAAACGGTTAATTAGACTCAAAAATGAACCAACTTTTGCAAGAAACCAGCCCCTATTTGTTGCAACACGCCACTAATCCTGTGCATTGGAAGGCTTGGAATTCGTTCTCATTAGCGCAAGCCCAAGAACAAAACAAATTGATTATCATCAGTATTGGGTATTCCGCTTGTCATTGGTGTCATGTGATGGAACACGAAAGTTTTGAAAGTCAAGAAGTAGCAACTGTTATGAATGGCGGTTTCATCAACATCAAGGTCGATCGCGAAGAACGACCAGATGTGGATGCTGTGTATATGAAAGCCATTCAAATGATGACGGGTCGAGGTGGTTGGCCTTTAAATGTGGTGACGCTACCAGATGGTAGACCCGTTTGGGGAGGTACTTATTTTAGAAAAGAAGATTGGATGCATACACTCCATCAGCTTCAGGAAATGTATGAACTAGCTCCTGAGAAAATGATTGAGTATGCCGAAAAGTTGCATGAAGGCATTCAATCGATTGGGATTGTACAAAATGAATCTGCTGAAACAGCAATCAATCAAAATCAAATCCATGCTTTAGTCGAAAAATGGACCGATTATTTTGATTGGGATTTTGGTGGCATGGCAAGTACACCCAAATTTATGATGCCCAATAATTATCATTTTTTGATGCGTTTTGCACACCAAAAACAGGACAAAAAACTACTTGATTTTGTGAATTTAACGCTAACCAAAATTGCGTTTGGCGGTGTATTTGATACAGTAGATGGCGGATTTTCTCGCTATTCGGTGGACAACAAATGGCATGTGCCTCATTTTGAAAAAATGCTGTATGACAATGGTCAATTAGTATCCTTGTACAGCGATGCCTATAAACTTACTAAAAACCCTTTGTACAAAGAAGTAATCCAAAAAACATTGGCGTTTGTTGAAAGAGAATGGATGATTCCCGAAGGAGGTTTTTATAGTGCGTTGGATGCCGATAGTCTAAATCCAGAAAATCATCTCGAGGAAGGGGCGTTTTATATTTGGACACTTCCAGAGCTTCACTCCATAATTGGGGATGATTTTAATTTGTTTAGTCAAGTTTTTAATAT
>CAMAWK010000056.1 GCA_945861915.1 Flavobacterium psychrophilum
CTTTGCTGTAAAAATTTGGCAAACAAAACAATCGAAGAAGTGTAACCATTAATATAATCGAATTTTTTTGTTTTAAATTTTTGCAAAAAACGTTCTAAAACAACATCTGATAAATCGAATATTGGAAATCGAAAGCGATGGCTCAAAAAATCCTTCAATCTTTCTTTTGTATTTCCGATAAAATCCAACGGAATTCCGTAAAAACGAGCTTGAAATGACGAATTAAAATCTATTCCGAACCAGCCAAAACGATTGGTAATTAATGACCAAGTCAAGGCATGAGAGAATTTGTCTTTGGCAAAAATAAAAGGATCACCACTTGAACCCGAAGTTTTATTGATGTAAATAGCTGCAGAAGAAAATCCATTCGAAATCCTTTCGGCCAAGGGTTTTTGGAAATCCTTTTTAGTCATTATGGGTAAATTTTCCCATCCCGAGACACCAGGTTGAAATATCGATTTCCCAACAAATTCTTGGTATGATGTATTGTTTTTTAGATGAAAATCAACAATTTCTTGTTTTTTGGATTCAAGAAAATCAGCATATTCTTGTTCAGGAATCGATTGAATTTTTCGCAATTCGGCTTGGGCTTTCTTGATAGGAAAACCATTTAATCGAAGCGAAAATTCAAAAATTCGTAGCATTTAAAAATATTATTTTACCAAAAATAATATTTACTAATCACTATTAAACATCAATCAAGAACTTTTTGATAATTTGTTGTTTTTTAAGTTCAAAAGCAATTATTTTTGCCAAACTTAACAATTACACCATGACAATTTTACTTTTAGGTTCAGGCGGACGAGAACATGCTTTTGCTTGGAAAATGGTTCAAAGTCCACTTTGCAACCAACTTTTTGTAGCGCCAGGAAATGCCGGAACAGCTTCGATAGCAACCAATGTTGCTATTTCTCCTACCGATTTTGATGCTGTAAAAGCAGTAGTGCTCCAAGAAAATATAGAAATGGTTGTGGTGGGTCCAGAAGATCCATTGGTAAAAGGGATTTTCGATTTTTTCAAAAACGACAAAGAATTAAAACATATTCCAGTGATTGGCCCATCTAAATTAGGAGCAACTTTAGAGGGAAGTAAAGAGTTTGCCAAAGAATTTTTGATGAAACACCAAATCCCAACGGCAGCTTATGATAGTTTTACTGCCGAAACGGTGGAAAAAGGTTGCGAATTTTTGGAAACCTTGCAACCGCCTTATGTTTTGAAAGCAGATGGATTGGCAGCAGGAAAAGGGGTTTTGATTATTCACGATTTGGTGGAAGCCAAAGAAGAATTGAGAAATATGTTAGTGAACCAAAAGTTTGGTGATGCGAGTTCTAAAGTAGTAATCGAAGAATTTTTGGACGGAATTGAGTTGAGTTGTTTCGTTTTGACAGACGGAAAAAATTATAAAATTCTCCCAACAGCCAAAGATTATAAACGCATTGGCGAAAGCGACACAGGTTTGAACACAGGCGGAATGGGAGCAGTTTCTCCGGTTTCGTATGTTGATGCTGTTTTGATGGAAAAAATAGAAACACGCATCGTAAAACCCACTATTGAAGGTTTTCAAAAAGACGGAATCGAGTATAAAGGTTTTGTGTTTATTGGTTTAATTAATGTCAATAACGAACCGATTGTAATTGAATATAACGTGAGAATGGGCGATCCCGAAACCGAAGTGGTCGTTCCAAGAATCAAATCGGATTTGGTGGAATTGTTTTTGGCTGTAGCCAATGAAAAATTAGATGAATTTGAACTTGAAATTGACGAGCGAAGCGCTACAACCGTAATGCTAGTTTCAGGCGGTTATCCCGAAAATTTTGAAAAAGGGAAAATAATATCGGGACTTTCAACGGTGCAGGATTCAATTGTTTTTCATGCTGGAACTAAACTAGAAAATGGAACAGTTGTTACCAATGGCGGAAGAGTTTTGGCAGTAACATCCTACGGAAATCATTTCGAAGAGGCATTAAAAAAATCCTATCAAAACATAGACAAGCTACATTTTGATAGGATGTATTTTAGAAAAGATATTGGAAACGACCTTAAATAAGGTAAGGTCGTTTTTAATCTAGTGCCTTTATTTCAAGAAAGAATGAGCCGTTGTATCTTGGTTTTCCTCCCCTTTTTCGTCATACATTTTTAGTTGTTTGCACCAGTAAACAATCGCTACTGAGCAAATAATCATAAAAATCCAGTTAAGGATATTAGCAGCAAACCAGTTTATAAGTTCTAAATCTCTTAGAAAATCTTGTGGAGCAAAAAAAATGGTTTCAAACAACCATTGAATTCCTTCGAAAAATGCTTTCATATTTTATATAGGTATTATATTTAAAATAGATATTATATTTACAGTCACAAAAGTATAAAATATCCTTATGATAACAAGTGTTTTTAAAAAATCTACTCCATTAAATTTAATTTTGGTTGTAGTTTTAATGCTAGTTTTCTTTTTCTTGTATCAATTTCAAGATTTGACCCCGTTAGATTCCACTTCTTCCTCTTGGAAGAAATTGGGATTATTTTTGATTTTGTTAGGATCAGTTTTTTTGGCAAATTTTGTTGCTAAAAAAAACGGACTTAGTAAAGACAGTAGTTACACGGTGTTGTTCTACTTTTTGTTTTTATTATTTTTCCCTTCAATACTTGACAATACCAATTTAATTTTAGCTAATTTTTTTGTGCTTTTAGCCTTGCGTAGGCTCATTTCGTTACAATCTCTAAAAGCATCCAAAGAAAAAATATTTGATGCTTCGTTATGGATATTTATAGCAGCTATGTTTCATTTTTGGTGTATTTTATACATTATACTAGTTTTTATTTCTATCCTTTTTCATGTTTCAAGGGATTATAGAAACTGGGTATTACCTTTTATTGCACTTTTTACAGTGGGAATTGTTTCTACTTTTTTTTCGATGTTATCAAATAAAAGCATAATTGAAATTATTGCTACTAACGCAAAAACTAATTTCGAAATTGATTATTTTACGAATAAATATCAAAATGCCGCCTTTTCTATTTATTTAACGGTAGCCTTGTTTTTTCTTGTTTCGATGTTTAGTTCTATCTCAATTAAGCCTTTGCTTATGCAAACTTCTTTCAAAAAAATCATCGCTTCTTTTTTTATCGGACTTTTTATTTTTATTCTTTCCTATCAAAAAAGCAATGATTTATTAGTCTTTACTTTTGCACCTTTAGCCATCATGGCAACTAGTCACATCGAAATAAAACAACTTCAAATAAAACAAGAAATCGTTTTGGCTGTGCTTATTATTTGTAGCTTTTTTGCATTTTTCTCTCAAATATAATTCCTGCAGAAGCTAATTTTCAACTATTTTTAGGAATATAAACCGAGTTCAAGATTTGTTGCTTCTTTATAAAAGGATAAAAAGTATATTTGTGTAAATAAAATCAAAAGATATGTTTTCAAAATTAGCCTATTCTGTTTTCGAGCAAAGTATTCAAGAGTATCATCAATTTGATAGTGTCGACCAACCTATAAACAACCCTTTTCCTAAGGATAAATTTGAACATTTATTGTATCTCAAAAACTGGATAGATACGGTTCAATGGCACTTTGAAGACATTATTCGCGACCCAAATATAGATCCTGCAGCGGCTCTAACTTTGAAAAGAAAAATAGACACTTCTAATCAAGAACGTACCGATATGGTAGAATATATCGATGGTTATTTTCTTCAAAAATACCATCATGTTGTGGTAAAAGATACTGCCAAAATCAATTCTGAAAGTCCAGCTTGGGCGTTTGATAGACTGTCAATTTTAGCATTAAAAATTTATCACATGCAAGAAGAAGCCAATCGTGCTGAGGCTTCGCAAGACCATAGAGATAAATGCCAGGCAAAATTGAACATCTTGTTAGAACAAAGAACCGATTTGTCAACAGCTATTGATGATTTGCTAACGGACATCGAAAACGGTGATAAATTCATGAAAGTGTACAAACAAATGAAGATGTACAATGACGATGATTTGAATCCGGTCTTGTATCAGAACAAAAAATAATTTTTGGCAAAACTAAATTGTCAAAAAAAATCCAACATATAGCCGTCATGAGACTTTCCGCAATGGGAGATGTCGCTATGACGGTTCCTGTTTTAAGAGCTTTTGTCAACCAAAATCCAAATGTAAAAATCACGGTTATTTCCCGACCTTTTTTTAAGCCCTTTTTTGAGGGAATTCCAAATATTGTTTTTTTTGAATTTGATGCAAAGCAACGCCACAAAGGTTTTTTTGGATTGTTGCGATTGTACCAAGATTTGAAATCCTTACAGATTGATGCTTTTGCCGATTTGCATAATGTATTGCGATCTAAAGTCATCCGAACACTTTTCGCTTGGAGCGGAAAAAAAGTAGCTTTTACCAATAAGGGACGAAGCGAGAAAAAAGCATTAACAAGAGCCAAAAATAAAGTTTTCAAACCCTTGAAATCCATGTTCGAAAGACATGTAGAAACTTTTAATCAATTGGGTTTTCCTATAGATTTAACGAATCCTAGTTTTCCCAAAAAGGCAGTTTT
Source organism: Flavobacterium psychrophilum (assembly GCA_945861915.1). Classification (GTDB taxonomy): domain Bacteria; phylum Bacteroidota; class Bacteroidia; order Flavobacteriales; family Flavobacteriaceae; genus Flavobacterium; species Flavobacterium psychrophilum_E. The sequence continues at coordinate 4,535 of CAMAWK010000056.1, forward strand.
ATCGAATGCTATTTTGAAAGCGCTAATTGAGAATGAAAAGATTCCCGATTTCTCAGGAATTAGGATTGGAATAGCGCCTTTTGCTCAATATGAATCCAAAGTCTATCCTCCAGATTTGATGCAAAAAGTGATAGATGATTTGGCTTCAGATTCAAATAATGTGGTTTTTCTTTTTGGAGGAGGGAATAAAGAAATAGCCATTTTGAATCAGTTTTCAAGAGACAAACAAAATGTAGTTGTGGTGGCAGGGAAATTAAGTTTAGAGCAAGAATTGCAACTTATTTCTAACCTCGACTTGATGCTTTCAATGGATTCAGGCAATGCTCATTTGGCAGCTATGTTGGGCATCAAAGTGATCACGCTCTGGGGAGCGACGCATCCTTTTGCGGGATTTTTGCCTTTTAATCAGCCCATTGAAAATGCCTTGGTTTCGGATAGAAATTTGTTCCCGAAATTACCCACTTCGGTTTATGGAAATAAAAAGGTTGAAGGCTATGAAGATGCGATGCGAAGCATTTTACCGGAAGAAGTTGTTGCTAAAATTAAAGAAAAATTAAAAATTTAATTTAGGAATTTCTTTCACAAATAAATTTTTTCATCATTGCAACGTTTCAAGATATACCGTTTCAGGTTGGAGAGAGTTTCTTGATAATTTGGGGCTTCATAACCAAAACGTTCGTGTTCTATTTGTTCATTTTCGATGGCATTGCAGCCTTTAATGACTTCTTTGAGCATATCGAGCATCGCTAATTCTTTATTATTTGTTTTTTGAAATTTAAACTCGACTATTTCATCCTGCAATTGTTCGCAATACTCCAAAAGTTCAACTACTTCGGGTGAAGACAATAGGGAAGGGTTGGTTTTGAAAATTTCTTGGATGGATTTCATTTTAGGGCTCTTAGGAATCTGAAAAAAATGGCGAGTAGCCATAAACCTCTTTTTGAGTTTTTAACGTTCCGCCGCTTCATGAAGTGGCGAACTTCGTAACAGCATATTTTCCACTAAGATAAAAATTCTTGCGAAATATAAACGTGAATTTACTACAAAATTCGCAATCTTGCCAAACGCTTGTTGTAACCAGTATTTATTTCATTAGTTTCCATTCTTCCCATTTTATGTCACGTCCAGGATATGCAACTTTATTAAATGTCCATTCTTCCGAAATCCATTTTTTAACAGAATCAAATAGGATGGAATCAAGTCCATTATCTACTTCACTTGCTCTTACCCACATAATTATACTTGCATTATAATCTTCTTTCTTGGTAGGGTAAATATAGAGACAGCCAACTACTTTACTTTCATCCAAACTAACAACAGTGTAAGCAAATGAACTTCTCATTTGAAATTCCTTTTGGTGCCATCCCAAATCAATTAAATCTTGTTCAAAAGTTAAATCTTTTGAAGGCCATTTGGAATTTGGGCCAAAAACGTCCTGAAGATGTTCAACACTGGACATTACTGCGTCATAATCCTTTACAACATCATTAACCGTTAACATCCTAATTCTGAAATGTTCATTCTCTAAGGTGTCTGGAACTTTAAATTCGGCAGGTATGAAAGGGTTGTCTTGAGAGAAAACTATTTTCGGAAGCAGAAATAAGATAATTGTTGTCAGAATTAGTATTGATTTTTTCATATGGTTGGTTTTATATTGGTTACGTTTTGGGGCTTGTAGCAGTAGGGGATTAGAAGCACTACCGCTCAATATAGCACAAAAGCCTAATAGAAGTACTATGGCTCAAAACTTGCACTTCTGCCCCTATTGCTACAAACCCTTGTTAGCGGTTCGGGCTTGGTTCACAAGGGTATCAAATTTTAAATTAAATAAAAATGTCAAAGAAAAAAGTAGCTGAAAAGCAAGAAGAAAAAAAAGTAATGATTGTCAAAACTTGGACAATTAAAGAAACAACATTTGAAGACGGAACACGTCAAATGCAAAGAACTAATGACGGATTTAACCCACTTGAATTAATCGGAATTACCGATTTTATTAGTTGGGAAGTTCGTGAGCAAATTTTAGGTCGCATTGTTCCCGATACTGTTAAACGTGAGGTGGTCGTTTCGTAGCCTGACCGCTAACAAGCGGGGGCTTTGCGAAGGCTTTGTTTTCTCAAAGCCCGAGTTGGGCGAAGTCCCCGCTTGTTGGGCGAATCCCCTCGGGGATTTTGCCCAACGTTTTGCGGCTTGGCGAAGGTGGCGATTTTCACCACAAATGTTGATGCGGAGAACTGAACTTCCTGTAACCACAAATGTGTCTGCGGAGAACGAAACCGCCACTTTTGCCAAACCGCTGTTAGGTGCTGGCGTTCTTGGTGTCCGTATGTTTCTCGTCATTGTCAAGCTGTCTTTTTTGTTTTTTTTGGTTTCTCTTTTGTAAAAAGGTCTGCCGTATATTTTTCGTAAAGTTCAAATAGAAAAACCATTCTATTGGCTTCACTTGTAAATGCTTGTGGTCTGTAAGCCAAGTCCACTGCTTTGTCTAACTCGTTGTGTGCTTTTACCAAAGTTGGTGGCATTGTCAAAGGGTCGTAAAGGTCAGCAAGTGAACTGTTAGGAAATTGCAGTCTTGCGTCTAAAACTTTTTGTGCTGCTGTTTCTATGGCTTTTACTTGTTTGTCGTTTGGATTGTCTGGGAATGGATAGTTGTTATAAACAGAGGGCGAATAACTAATTCTGCTTTCAAGTCTGCCCGAAACATATTTTATCCAAGTGTTGTGAATTTTACTTGATAAAACACCAAAAATATACAGAGAAGCATTTGGTATTATCTGCAACTTATTACTACAAATTATGTCGGGCGTAAGAAAACCAATAGGAACATAATTTCTGTTTTCTGAACTAACTTCTGGTAGTGCTAAATAGTTTGTTTTTGGTTGTCTGTCTTGCGTAAACAACGTTGGATATTTTGCAAAGTCTTGAACTGATGGCGTTGGACTTTTTAAACGACTTTCTTTTACTTGTTCAACTCTACTTTGAACTAAACGCAAATTCTTCAAAACGTTTGGTTCTATTTCTTTCAACCACAAACAATATCTTTCTCTTGAATACAAAAATTCGTCTGCACCCCAAAATGGTTTAATATATTTTTCCGCTAAAGGTTCTTTTGAAATCAATTCTGCTTTTTCGTTTGCGGTAAGAACTAAATTTCCTCCGTCAGTAGGCTGACTTCCTTTAAACATTTCAGGAAATTGATGAATTGGTTTCCCTCTTGAAACGATAAAAATATCTTTAGCATCAACTAAATAAGCGTTGATGTTTTTCGCTTTTATTTCGTGTGCTTCGCCTTTAATGTCTTCGTATTCAAAAAGCCGTTTTTCGTTGGTGTCGAAATTTGCAAAGCCAACAATTACAACGTGAACGCCTGCATTTCCTTTTGCTTCGTTGTTCCATTTGAAAGTTCGATGTGCAAAATGAATTTTAATATTGTATTGTTTAAAAAGTTGTTCCCACAAAATACTTGTCTGTTCACCTTGAACAATGGAGTTTGTAGAAACAAAAGCAACTTTAATTTTTGTTCCTTGAATGTATTGTGCCGCTTTCAAATACCAAGCTGTAACGTAATCTAACCGACCTGCTCGTTTTGCATCACCAAAAACCTTTTCCATTCCTTTTTTTTGTGCATCATTTCTCCATTGATGCCCTATGAAGGGAGGATTTCCAATGATATACGAAAGTTCGTTTTTAGAAACTACATTTTCCCAATCTGTTTCTAATGCGTCTCCGTGAACAATTTTAGCTGCTTTTTTTAATGGTAAACGAACAAAATATTGTCCAAACTCATTGCTTATTTGCATATTCATTTGGTGGTCGATTAGCCACATTGCAACTTCAGCAATTCGTGCAGGAAATTCTTCGTATTCAATTCCGCACATCATATCAACGTCAAGCCAAATAATTTCTCTAACGTCAAATACTCTTTGTCCTGTCTTATTAGAAGCTCTTAAAATTTCTAATTCTAATAAACGTAATTCACGGTAAGTAATTACAAGGAAGTTTCCGCAACCACAAGCAGGGTCAAGGAATTTAAGAGTGCTTAGTTTTTTATGAAATTCGGGAAGTTTGTTTTTATTGTCTTTGATACTTTCAAATTCTTTCCAAAGGTCGTCTAAAAAAAGCGGTTTGATAAGTTTTAAAATGTTGGTTTCGCTGGTGTAATGTGCTCCTAAGTTTCTACGTTCTTTCGGGTTCATTACGCTTTGAAACATTGAACCAAATATCGCTGGCGATATTTTGCTCCAGTCAATGTAACAGCAGTCAAGCAAGGCTTGACGCATTTTTTTGTCGAAACTTGCCGTAGGCAAGTTTTCTTCAAAAAGTTTTCCGTTTACATACGGAAAGTCGGCAAGTTGTTCGTCAAGATTTTTAAAGCGATTTTCTTTTGCTGTGTTTAGCACTTGAAAAAGTTCTTGTAGTTTTGATGCAAGGTCGCTTCCGTCTTCAGCTGTCCGCTGTTCTAAATATTCTTGAAATTGTTGTTTGTTAAAAATGGTTGTGTCTTCGGCAAACAGTAAAAATAAAATACGAACCAAGTAAACTTCTAACGGATGTCCTGTATATCCAATTTCTTCAAGTCTGTCGTGAAGTTTACCCATTAACTCCGCTGCTTTAATGTTTGCGGGGTCTTGTTCTTTGTAAACCTTTTTTTGATAACCTAAAATATATCCGAAGTGCTGAACATTATTTATAAGGTCGTTAAGTTTAAAATCTACGGTCTTATCTTCTTCAAGGTCGTAAAGTCTAAAATTTTCAAAATCAGAAATGAGAATATATTTCGGTAATTCGTGTTGTTTCAGTCCGTGTGTGTAGTCTTTGGCTTGTTGGTAGGCTTTGTCAAGGTTTTTGCCCCGACTTTTCATTTCAATTAAAATTGTTCCTTTCCAAAGCAAGTCAATGTAACCGTCTTTGTCGTCCAGTTTTTTTACTCTGTGTTCAAAGGTCGAAACACGTTTACTGCTAATACCAAACACGTTAAAAAATTCAACTAAAAATGGTTTTGCATCCGCTTCTTCGTTTGAAGTGTCAGCCCATTCCTTTGAGAAATTTAATGCTCTATCTTTTATTTCGTTCCAGCTTAAAGCCATTCTTAGTGTTAATTGAAAGTTTTGTATTCCATAAATTTACTCCAATAACCTAATGCTGGCGATTCTGCAAATTTAGTTTCTGGGTTCATTGATATTATTTGAAAACCCCCATTCTTCATTACTGGGGCGTGTTGGGGGTAATTCTCTCGAAATTCGTCATACATTCCATTTAGAACGTGGGCAATTTTTAAAAGCGTTTGTTTTATCATTTCAGATGAAGCATAACTAACGCAATAATTTAAGTCCTTGTCAATTATCTTTTTGAGATTTATTTTTATTTTTGCCGAACACTCAAATTTAGTAATGACTTTGCCCGAGTTTAATTGCCAAGATACATTTGCGAATGAAGTTGATTTTTTTCTGTGTATTAACTCTGCTCGATAATCATTAAACTTGCTCACAAAGTCTGCATCAACGGTTTTAATGTTTTGAATAAACTTCCTTTTTGCAAATTCACTTTCAGAGTTATGGCAATGTTTAACTAATGTAATCCATTGCAGTTTGCTTTCGGGATTTTTGCCAAATATAAATTGAGTTAGCATAGCGAGATAGTCAAAACAAGAAGATAGATGAAAAACAATACTGTCATATAATGCCATAATTTCATCCGATGCCATTTCAAAATGTGGATTTCCCATTATGAAACCATTGAAAACAGTTGGTTTTTCTTTGAGCATCTTTTCAAATCTATGTTCTATTTCAAGTTTTCTTACAAGCAACAAATAAAAATGAAGATTTGCACTTCTTATTCTGTAATTGATATTGTCCCGCAATTCATAGATTTCGTGTTTCCCGTCTTTTGTCTGTCCGAAAACGTTGTTTATATGATAACCGTAGTCCATAGCAAGAGCCATAAAACCTTCGTGAACTACACTTATCAGTTTTTGGATTTTGTCTAAACTTTCTTGTGGATTGTCAATATAAATTATTTCTTCTTTCATTCAATTTCGGTCTGTTTTGATGTCGGTTGTGTCGTCCGCTACGCTTGCACCTAACGTTTTGCAGATTTGCGATGGGCGGGATTTTTACCACTGAACTTTATTCGGAGCACAAAACTTTCGGCTACCACTAAACTGTCTGCGGAGCACGAAACCCCGCCTATTGCAAATGTGCTGTTATGCCTTCGTTGTTCTGTCATTCGTTTCAAATTCTTTAAGCGTTTTTCCGTCTTTATTTTTCCATTCTGTCAGTCCGTTTGCATTTCGTCCCATAACCATAACTGCTGCTGTGGATGGACTACTAAAAATATAGTCGTCTGAAAATTCAAAGTATTCTCCCTTGTCTACAAGAACTCCTTCGTCAATTAGTTTTTGTCTGTAAGTGATGAAGTTTGGAGTCATTGAATTTACAATTGTTGAAGCAGCTTTTGAATTTTTGAAAACTACAAAACCGTCAGATGTCGGTTCGCCTTGTCCGTCAGCACCACGAGCAGCTTTAATGAAAAATGATTCTTGTTTTTGTTTAGGTTTAAATTCTCGTTTCTCGTCAAATACTTTATGCCCCAATGTGTTTACCAGCATTTTTATATACTCAATAAATTCTTCCATTTCCGCTCTGTCTGATTCAGAAATTGATGATTGAGTCGGAATAATCGAATTGTCAACTTTGTAACGATTAGCAAGTTTTGCAATTTCGTGTAATCGATTTTCCAAATATTTGATGTGAGCTTTGTTAAGGTTTTCGTCCTTGCTAATAAATACAATGGCTTCGTTCCAAAAGTCTTTTTGAGTCAATTGTTGGTTTAGTCGCTTTAAAATAGATTCAGCTTCTCCGATATAAACTTGGTCTTTGCCTTCATCGTCTTTGCCAAATAGCAGATAAACACCCGTGCTTGTCAAGTCGTCACGGTCGGTGCAGTCCTTAATTTTGATTCTCGGAATTTTATATGCCTTTCCCGACCAGTTGGAAAGTTCACAACTCATCCGTCCGTTTGGGTCTCCGTCTATGAGGAATATTTTTATTGTCTTACCGAATTTCATTTTTAGTTGTCTGTCTTTTTACAATGAGGCATAACGTCCCGTGGCTTTAAGAAGTGGCGGATTGACAAGCCTAAACTTTCGATTGAGCCAAGACTTAACAAGTACACACAATGTTTAAATTAATCACTAAACCCGCCATTTCTTAAAACCGCTGTTACAAGCAGTATGGCAACTTAAAAC
>CAMAWK010000057.1 GCA_945861915.1 Flavobacterium psychrophilum
GTTTTGTTTTCTTCAACAGTTTGTGCAGCTTTTTCGTCAAAATGGCGAATGGTGTATAAAGTTACATTTTCGACAAAATCCACTTTGAATTTTTTAGATAAAATGGCATTTAAATCTTTGAAATTCTCAAATTTATCTTCTACACAAACCGAAAAACTAATGGCAGAATTCTGAATTAGATTTACTTTTAATTTGAACTGATGAAATAAACCGAAAATTTCACTAATGTTTTCTTCCATGATAAAAGAAAAATCAATAGACGAAAGAGAAATCAACAGTTGATTTCTTTTTACAATAAAACAAGGCATATAAGGTTCTAAATCGGCACCTTTGGCAACGCTAGTTCCTGGCAATAATGGGTTTATAAACGATTTTACATACAAAGGAATTTCCTTTTTTTGTAAAGGCTGTAAGGTTTTTGGGTGTATTACCGTTGCGCCATAAAATGCTAATTCAATCGCTTCGCGATACGAAATTTGGTTGAGCAAACTGGCGTTTTCAAAATAACGAGGATCAGCATTCATCACTCCTGGTACATCTTTCCAGATGGTTACACTTTCGGCATTTAAGCAATATGCAAAAATTGCCGCAGTATAATCAGAACCTTCACGACCTAAAGTGGTGGTGAAATTATTTTCGTCAGAGCCTAAAAAACCTTGGGTGATATTTAATATTTTTCGTTTAACATTTTTTGCAATAGTAGCCTGAGTTAAATCCCAATCTACTTCGGCATCTCGGTAGTTTGAATTGGTTTTTACAAAATTTCTAACGTCAAGCCATTGGGTTTTAATTCCCATAAAACTCATAAAATGACTTAGGATGGTAGTCGAAATTAATTCGCCATAGCTTACAATTTGGTCGTAAACAAAATTATAATTGGGCGATTTATTGTGTCCTAAAAAATACTCTAAATCCGAAAAGTGACTGTTAACCGCCGAAAAAACATCGGCTTTATCATCTTCAAATAAATCCAATAAGATTTGATTATGGTATTTTTTTATTTCTTGGATAGAAGAATTGAGTTCAGCCGATTTTTCGAAATAGTTTTTTATTACTAATTCTAGTGCATTAGTCGTTTTACCCATGGCGGAAACTACCAATAATACATCCTCATATCCTGCTTTTTGCAAAACATCGTATACGTTTTTTATACCTTCGGCATCCTTAACAGAGGCGCCACCAAATTTGAATACTCTCATTTTAATTTCAGATTTCAGATTTCAGATTTCAGATTTATACCTGAAATCTGAAAGCGATTTATTTATATGTTTATTGTTTAAAATTATTCTCAGAGTGAGACATTCTATGTTTTCCAGTTTCTTCTCCCTCTCCTCTGGAGAGGGTTGGGGAGAGGATTTTATTTTAATTTATTTGCTAAAAAATAGTCAATGGCTGTTTGATCCATTTGTGCAACTCGCCAATCATCAAGTACTTTTGCACCTGTTTTTTTATAAAATTCGATTGCTGGCGTGTTCCAATTTAGGACTGCCCATTCAATTCTTCGGACTCCGTCTTTTTTGCCTTGTTTCATGATTTCGGAATACAACGCATATCCAATGCCGATGCTTCTTTTAGATTGTTTTACAACCAAATCTTCTAAGTGAATCGTTTTTCCTTTCCAAGTAGAATATCGATAATAATACAATGCAATTCCAACGATTTCTTTTGGCTCAGATTCTTCTTCGGCAACAAAAACATGAAACAAAGGATTTGTTCCAAAACCATCTCGAATTAAATCTTCTTCAGTAATAACGACTGCATCAGGTTCTTTTTCGAAATCGGCTAATTCTTGAATCAGCCCCAAAACGGATTTCATATCTGTGGGAATTCCTTTTCTAATAATCATTGCCTAGTTTTTCGGATTTTTGATTCGGGTGCAAATATACAATACCGAGAATTTAAATAAATAGGATTCAAATGGTTTTCACAAAATACTTGGTATTTGTTACTTCAAAGTAGTAATGCTAATTTTTCGGATGAAATAGGACAGCCAACTATTCTAAAAGCAAGTTTGGGCGTATAATAAAAAAATAAGCCTAAAAAATTATAGGCTTAGGTAGGTTGTAAGAAAACACAAATGGTTTTTTACAAATTATTTATTCATGTTTTCAATTTCATAAATAAAAGTATCTAAATCGGTTTTTTTATCTACCAAAAGAAGTGCTTTGTCTACAATATAGTTCACATTTCCGGCTGTAAAACCAAGTGCCAAGCCTAATTTTCTTAATACAATATCTTGTTTGTCGCCTAAATGATGGTCTACATGCACCATTCTTGCCAAATCGTATAAACGCTCCAATCGTTCTACCCGAAGATAAGGCGGATTGATAGGATATTTAGACGGATTTGCAATTATTTCTTGGTATTCCGTTTCGGAAATTTCAAGATTTTGAGCTAGTTTGTCTAAGAAAAGTTTTTCTTCAGTAGAAATTACTCCGTCAGCTAATGCCACACGTGCAATGGCAGAAAAATGACCTTTATTTCTTAGTTTGAATTCGTTATCGAATAATTCTGAAATTGACATATTTTTTATGATTTAATTGCTATTCAAATATAATTCAATATTTCAATTTTATGAAACTAAATTGGACTATTTTTTAGTTCGATAAGGGTGTAAATCTAGGAATATATACATTTATTGGCTTAATTTTTAACAATTTCTCAAAATATATTGTAAGTTTGACATCCCCTAATCTTTAAAATTATTTGCTATGGCAGAATTCTGGAGTTATTTCGAAAACGGGATATGGCATATTTTTAACATTTTTGCGTTCCATCATATATTGTTCTTGACCGTTTTGACAGTGCCTTATGTACTTAAAGACTGGAAAAAATTACTAGTATTAATTTCTCTTTTTACTCTGGGAAACCTCCTAGCTTTGGCTCTCTCAGTTTATGGAGTTGTTATAATAAAAGGAAAGTTAATTTCTCTTTTAATTCCCGCAATAATTTTTTTAATAGCTTTATTTAATCTGTTTTCAGGAAAATTGTCAAAACCATTAAATGTAAATGTAGTCGGTTTTGTGACTTTAACTTTTGGTATCCTTCACGGGTTGGATATTTCAAATCTCTTCAATTCCTTATCCAAAAGTTCCAATCAAACAAAATTTCTTTCGATTGCGGAATTCTCTTTTGGAGTAGAAGCAGCACAAGCAATAGTGGTTTTTTTGGTGTTACTATTCACTTATGTTTGTCAAACATTTTTGCGATTTTCAAAACGAGATTGTACATTAGTATTGTCCTCGTTCGTAATTGGTGTAGTTTTGCCCATTATTATGAAAAATGAAATTTGGGAAAGATTACATTAAAAAATGGAAAATAAAAAATTAAATAAATACGATAAAGCATACCTTAGAATGGCAAAAGAATGGAGTCTTTTGTCCTATTGCAAACGCAAACAAGTAGGAGCTATTATTGTTCGAGATAGAATGATTATTTCGGATGGGTATAACGGAACTCCTTCGGGTTTTGAAAATTGTTGCGAAGATGAAGAGGGATTGACGAATTGGTATGTGCTTCATGCAGAAGCGAATGCGATTCTAAAAGTGGCCCGTTCTACACAAACATGTGAGGGAGCAACACTTTATATTACCCTTTCGCCTTGTAAAGAATGCAGCAAATTAATTCATCAATCGGGAATTAAACGGGTGGTGTATCAAACTGGTTATAAGGATACTTCAGGAATAGATTTTTTAGTAAAAGCGGGTGTGATGGTAGAACAGATTGAAGAATTGGAATAAAATTCTTTATCGAATAGTATCGTGAGCTTGTGAGTGAATTCCACCATTCCATATAGTCAGAATATCGGTCGCTACAGAAGCTCCACTTCCAGCTGCAATTGCCACTTGGCTTCTCAACCCGGCAAGTGTACCCATCACATAAATGCCTTCAGTTACTTTATGATCGGTATTTTTTAATTGAATTCTTTGTTTTTCAACCGGTATTTTTTTATGTGGTTCTACATATTGCATCAAACTTTCGATTGCGAACGTATTTGCCGCACCAATTCCTAAAACTATAATTTTGGATTGATAGCTGTTTTTGTTGGTTATGACAGTAAATTCAGGATGTTCGCCTTCAATTCGAAGGACTTTTTCGTTTTCAATTTGTGAAATATGCGGATAGGTTTCTGTTAAATGCAATTTGCTTTTAGACAACAAATCCACTCCCAAAGTGCCTGGCGCAATGCCATACCCATTATTAATTATAGCTTCTTGTAGCGAAGAGTTTTTTTGATGCGAAATGATGCCTATTTTTTTGTGAGTAACAAAAGGTTTGTTTTTTGCAGACCCTAAAACTAAAGCGCACGAAATTCCAGAAACGCCACCGCCAATAATTAGTAAATCAAACATTAGAATTTATCATTCATTTTATCTTCAATTTTCTTAGACATTTTGAAAATTAGAAGAATTAAAACAGCGCAAACAGAGGCGGCAATCCCAATAAAGGCAATCATACTTTTTCCTTCGAGAGGGTGATTAAAATCAAGGAGACTAATATTAAATAGGATGAGTCCTATTGCTAAAGCCACCAATATGTTCGTAAAAATTTTCATGAAATGAATGTTTAAAAAAGGAAAGGTAAATTTATAAAATTATATTTCAGACTAATAAATCTTTAACATTTGCGGCAAATAATTTAACAGCTATTGCCAAAAGTACCACTCCAAAAGTTTTACGGATGACCCCTAAACCATTTTTACCTAGCATCTTTTCTATTTTAGAAGATGATTTTAAAACGATGTACACTACAATGATATTCAAAACAATAGCAATAATAATATTTACGGTTTGAAATTCTGCTTTCAAAGAAAGTAGGGTAGTCATAGTTCCCGCACCAGCAATTAAAGGAAATGCCAGCGGTACAATAGAGGCAGAACTGGCGGCCTCGTCACGGTATATTCGGATGCCCAAAATCATTTCTAAAGCCAAAAAGAATAGCACAAACGAACCAGCAACTGCAAAAGAATGAACATCAATTCCTATAAGATTTAAGAATTCTTCGCCTATAAAAAGGAAAACAATCATGATAATGGCAGACACTATTGAGGCTTTTTCGGATTCAATATGACCATGTTTGGTTCTCAAGTCGACCACAATAGGAATAGTTCCTACGATATCAATCACCGCAAAAAGCACCATTCCAACGGTAATTATTTCTTTGAAATTTAATTCCATAGTTGATAATTTATTGATGAAGTAAAAGTATTCAATTTTAAGTATTAAATGTGTAAAGAGCTTATTTTTTGAAATAATAAATGTCTAAAATTCATAATTGAGAAGTATCTTTGCAACATGTTTCAATTAGGAAAAACCATTATATCTGAAGATATTCTAGAAAAAGAATTTGTGTGTAATCTCTCCGCCTGTAAAGGAGCGTGCTGTGTTGACGGCGATGCTGGTGCGCCTTTAAGCGAAGCAGAGACTAAAATTTTAGAGGCTATTTACCCAAAAGTAAAACCCTTTCTTCGCAAAGAAGGCATAGCTGCCATCGAAGCAAAAGGCACTTGGGCAGTGGGAACCGATGGAGAATTGGGAACTCCTTTGATTGATAATAAAGATTGTGCTTACGTAATTTTTGATGGTAAAACCGCTCTTTGTGGTATCGAACAAGCCTATAATCAAGGTGAAGTGGACTGGAAAAAACCTGTTTCCTGTCATTTATATCCCATTCGGGTGAAAGATTTTACTGAATTTGCCGCTGTTAATTATGATAAATGGGACATTTGCGACGATGCCTGTTCTCTTGGAAAGGAACTCGAAGTACCCGTTTATAAATTTGTAAAAGAAGCACTCATCAGGCGTTTTGGAGAAGACTGGTATCTTGAATTGGAACAAGTAGCGCAGGATTTAAAAAAGTAATATTTCATACTTATTTATTTCAGTTGACAATCGACTAAACTTCTATATTTTACAGTACATCGCGCATTTTTTATTTTTTAAAATACTATTATTCAGCGTTTTGTATTTTTGTTTAAAAACATTCATTTTCTGTTTGTTTGTTAAAAACTCAGTTCTATTGTGAATAAGTTTGGCTTTTTAAAACCGCAAGAATTCACAATCTTTGTAGTCGTCGAAAACACAATTTTTCGTTAAAATTTCAAAAAACACAAAATAACAATGTCGCAAATCGAACCCATTTTACAAGAAAACAAAAACCGATTCGTAATTTTTCCTATCAAACACCACGATATTTGGGAGTTTTATAAAAAAACAGAAGCCAGTTTTTGGACAGCCGAAGAAATAGATTTATCCCAAGATTTAAACGATTGGAATAACAAATTGAGCGAAGACGAAAAATATTTTGTAAAACATATTTTAGCATTTTTTGCTGCCTCGGACGGAATTGTAAACGAAAATTTGGCTGAAAATTTTGTAAACGAAGTGCAATATGCCGAAGCAAAATTTTTCTACGGTTTTCAAATCATGATGGAAAATATTCATAGTGAAACCTATTCGCTATTGATTGATACGTATGTGAAAGACGAAGCTGAAAAAACAGAATTGTTTACCGCTATTGATGTGTTTCCTGCTATTAAGAAAAAAGCCGAATGGGCTTTGAAATGGATAGAATCGGATTCTTTTGCTGAACGATTGATTGCTTTCGCAGCCGTTGAAGGTATTTTCTTTTCAGGGAGTTTTTGTTCTATTTTTTGGTTAAAAAAACGGGGATTAATGCCAGGATTAACCTTCTCGAACGAATTAATTTCTCGTGACGAAGGTGTTCATTGTGATTTTGCAGTGCATTTGCATAACCACCATTTAATCAATAAAGTACCAAAAACTAGAATCAGAGAAATCATTGTAGACGCTTTAAATATTGAAAGAGAGTTTATTACCGAGTCGATTCCGGTAAGTTTGATAGGGATGAATGCTACTTTAATGACGCAATATTTAGAGTTTGTTACCGATAGATTATTAGTTGAATTAGGTTGTGAAAGAGAATACAATACTGCCAATCCTTTTGATTTTATGGATATGATTTCGCTACAAGGAAAAACCAATTTCTTCGAAAAGAAAGTAGCTGAATATCAAAAATCGGGAGTGATGAATACCGATACAGAAGCACAGAAAATTAGTTTTGATGCTGATTTCTAATTTTTTAACCCAGTAAGGGTTTTAAACCCTTACTGGGTTAGTTTGTAATTATTACAATTAATCCAAAGTTACCAAGGGATTAGCTTCCCAAAAACCAAAACAAATTCACCAAAATAGAGAAGGGATTTTCTATTTTAAAAAACCCAGAAGACTATGTATGTAGTAAAAAGAGACGGTCACAAAGAGCCCGTAATGTTCGACAAAATCACGGATAGAATTAAAAAACTATGCTATGGTTTAAATGATTTAGTAGATGCTGTAAAAGTGGCAATGAGAGTAATTGAAGGATTGTATGATGGAGTTTCCACTTCTGAATTAGACAATCTTGCTGCCGAAACTGCTGCTTCGATGACCATTGCACATCCTGATTACGCCCAATTAGCAGCTAGAATTGCCATATCCAATTTACATTCCAATACCAAAAAATCTTTCTCGGAAACCATGAATGACATGTTTCATTATGTAAACCCGAGAAATGGACTAGAAGCCCCTTTATTGTCCGAAGAAGTACATAAAGTAATTATGGAAAATTCAGAATTTTTGGATTCACACATAATTTACAACCGAGATTTTAATTATGATTATTTTGGTTTTAAAACCCTAGAACGTTCGTATTTGTTACGAATAAACGGAAAAATAGTCGAGCGTCCGCAACACATGTTGATGCGTGTTTCGGTTGGAATTCACTTGGGAGATTTGAAATCGGTGATAGAAACCTATGACTTAATGTCGAAAAAATTCTTCACTCACGCTACGCCTACTTTATTTAATGCAGGAACACCGAAGCCACAAATGTCCTCTTGTTTTCTTTTAGCTATGAAAGACGATAGCATTGACGGAATTTATGATACGTTGAAACAAACTGCCAAAATTTCACAATCGGCTGGAGGAGTGGGACTTTCTATTCATAATGTTCGCGCCACAGGTTCATACATTCGTGGTACAAACGGAACTTCCAACGGAATTGTTCCTATGTTGAGAGTGTTTAACGACACTGCTCGTTATGTAGATCAAGGTGGTGGAAAACGCAAAGGAAGTTTTGCCATTTATATTGAAACTTGGCATGCTGATATTTTTGACTTTTTGGACTTGAAAAAGAATACCGGAAAAGAAGAAATGCGTGCTAGAGATTTATTCTTTGCGATGTGGACTTCGGATTTGTTTATGAAACGAGTGCAAGAAGACGGACTTTGGACCTTGATGTGTCCAAACGAATGTCCAGGTTTGTATGATGTGCATGGAGAAGAATTTGAAAAAATGTATACGGATTACGAAAAAGCCGGAAAAGGGAGAAAAACCATCAAAGCGCATGAATTGTGGGAGAAAATTCTAGAATCGCAAATCGAAACAGGAACTCCTTATATGTTGTATAAAGATGCAGCCAATCGCAAATCAAATCAGAAAAATTTAGGGACGATTCGTTCATCGAATTTGTGTACCGAGATTATGGAATACACCTCAAGTGATGAAATCGCCGTATGTAATTTGGCTTCTATTTCTTTGCCGATGTTTGTTGAAAACAAACAATTCAATCACGAATTATTGTTTACTGTTACCAAAAGAGTAACTAGAAATTTGAACAAAGTAATCGACCGAAATTATTATCCTGTCAAAGAAGCCGAAAATTCTAATTTACGTCATCGACCAGTAGGATTGGGTGTTCAAGGTTTAGCGGATGCTTTTATCATGTTGCGTCTGCCTTTTACAAGCGATGAGGCGAAGAAATTAAACCAAGAAATTTTCGAAACGCTGTATTTTGCAGCTGTAACCGCTTCGATGGAATTAGCCAAAGAAGAAGGACCTTATTCTACTTTCAAAGGTTCGCCTATTTCCGAAGGCGAATTTCAACACAACCTTTGGGGAATGAAAGACGAAGAATTGTCAGGAAGGTGGGATTGGGCATCTTTGAGAAAAGAAGTGATGGAGCATGGAGTAAGAAACTCATTGTTGGTAGCGCCTATGCCAACGGCTTCGACTTCACAAATTTTAGGAAATAACGAAGCTTTTGAACCTTATACTTCTAATATTTATACCAGACGTGTTTTGTCGGGAGAATTTATTGTGGTGAATAAACATTTATTAAACGACTTGGTAGAACGCGGACTTTGGAACGAAACCTTGAAACAAGAGTTGATGCGACAAAATGGTTCGGTTCAAGAGTTGAATATTCCGCAAGACTTGAAGGAATTGTACAAAACCGTTTGGGAAATGTCGATGAAAGATATTATTGATATGTCACGTCACCGTGGTTATTTTGTAGATCAATCGCAATCGTTGAATTTGTTTATGCAAAATGCCAATTATTCTAAATTGACTTCGATGCACTTTTACGCTTGGCAATCAGGTTTAAAAACCGGAATGTATTATTTGAGAACCAAAGCGGCAGTAGATGCGATTAAATTTACCTTGAATAACGACAAAAAAGCCGAACCTTTAGAAGTAAAAGAACCAGTGGTTACCGAACAAGTTTTGCAACCCATTGCTGTTTTAGACGAACCTACAGAAATGTCTTTGGAGGAATATCGAGCGATGATTGAATTAGCTAAAAACGCTGGACCAGACGAATGTGAAATGTGTGGGAGTTAAGTTAAAAAGAATATCACATATTTGAAAACAGTTATCATTTTGGTAACTGTTTTTTTTTCTTTTCTTCGTGAAGTCATAAAATCAGGTTTAAAAATTACTTTTTGTCCTTCAAACTTGATTCTCTTTCAATTACACTTGTAGCTAATTCTACAATTTTTGGTGTGAAAGGTTTTTCGCTTTTACGACAATTTATTTCTTCAAGGAGTAGTTCAAATGCAACAACTCCCATTTCGTAATTGGGTTGTTCAACAGTGCTTAATTTTGGAGAAACTACTTGAGAAACAAACCAATTACTGAAACCTATAATAGCAATTTGATTGGGAACATCTATACCTTTCTCCACCAAATGCGACAAAACACCAATTGCGACTAAATCTGTTATAACAAAAATCCCATCAATATCAATATTTTCATCTACAATTTGTTTGGCAAATGTTACACCTTGTTCAAAATCAATTCTTTCGCACGAAAACACTAATTTAGGATCAAAAGGAATATTATTTTTTTCTAAGGTTTTTTTGTAACCTATAAATCGATCAATAGAATTCTGGGGGTTTTCTAGACCACGAATGTGGGCAATTTTTCTGCACCCTTTATCAATTAAATGCTGTACAGCTTCCATAGCCGCTTTTTGGTCATTGATAATCACTTTTGAACTTGGGATCAATTTAGAAATTTTATCAAACTGAACAAAAGGAATTTCTTTATTGATAATTTCTTTAATATGAAAATCATTATTTGATTCGTTAGAAAGCGACATAATAATCCCATCTACTCTTTTGTTAATTAAAAGGGCGACTTGTTTTTTTTCTAATTCCAAAGATTCATTCGATTGAAGAATAATGACGAGATAGCCATTTTTTTCTGCCTCGGCAATGACACCATTTATCACACTCGAAAAAAAATGATGCACCACTTCAGGAATAATTAATCCAATCGTTTTAGACTCTTTGGTGCGTAAATTTACTGCAAAACTATTAGGAGTATAATGCAGCTCTTCAGCAAGCGCAATTACCGCTTTTCTGGTTTTATCACTTACATCCGAATAGTTTTTTAATGCCTTTGAAACCGTTGTAATCGATATCCCTAAGGCTTCTGCAATTTCTTTTAGAGTGGTCTCTTTCATTTAACAAATATGTGAATAAAAAATTAAATAAAAAATCGAAAACGTTTTAGGTAATTTCGAAAACGATTTCGATGATAATAAATCTAAATTTAACACTTTTAAAAGTAGTTTTGACAATAATAATTTAACTATTTAATAATCAAAAAATTCAAACCATGAAAAAAATTAACTTATTGCTAAAAAGTGGGGTATTTATTTTAGCATTGCTATTATCAAACACTACTTTTTCTCAAAATGAAACAGCTCCAATAAAGGACACTATTAAATCAAACAAATTAGATGAAGTAGTTGTAACGGGTGTTGTTAATCCAAAATCCAAAATCAAATCTAGTGTATCAATTACTACTCTAGATATTAAACAAATTGAACAATCAGCCCCAAGATCAACAGCTGAAATTTTTAGAACAATACCTGGAATTCGTTCAGAATCTTCAGGAGGAGAAGGAAACTCGAATATATCAGTTCGTGGTGTGCCAATCTCATCTGGAGGATCTAAATATTTACAAATTCAAGAGGACGGACTTCCTGTGCTACTCTTTGGAGATATTGCATTCGCAACAGCCGATATATTTACAAGATTTGACGGAAACGTTGCTAGAATTGAGGCTATTCGTGGAGGGTCAGCTTCAACTTTGTCTTCCAATTCTCCTGGAGGAATCATCAACTTTATTAGTAAAACTGGTAAAAAAGAAGGTGGAACAATGACTACGAGCTTCGGTTTAGATTACAATAATTTTAGAACTGATGTAGATTATGGAGGTAAAATTGGTGATGGATTGTATTTTCACGCAGGTGGTTTTTATAGAGCAGGAGAGGGAGTAAGAAAAACAGGCTC
>CAMAWK010000058.1 GCA_945861915.1 Flavobacterium psychrophilum
GCTAGAATTTCAAAAGAGGCAATTAATACGTTATAAACCACTCCGAGTGGAGCAAAAACACGGTGTGTTCCGAATAATCCGTCGATGATTATTTCTAAAAGCTCGATATTGATGATGACAAAACCTACGTAAACAATAATGTGCAGCAAACCTGCAATGGGTCTTTTGACCATTTTGGATTGACCCAAAGCAATCATAGCCATGTTTTTCCATCTGGCATTTGGATTGTCTCTGCGATTCATGGCTGTTCCAATATTGATGTTTCTGATTATTTTTTTGATGTTAATCGCAAAATAACCAAACCCTAAAAAAAGGAGGATTACAAAAAATATATTGTCTAAATAACTCATAAGTATTGTTTAAAATTATTTGGAGAGTGAATCACTTGGAGCCACATAGGGTTTGTTTTTCTTCCCGAAAAGTGAAACATTCACATAGCGAGTAGGATATAATCGCACATCTTGCAATAATAATTGCATTTCTTTAGTGGCCTTATCAAGGTTTTTGTAAAGTGATTCATCCTTCAAAATTTTTCCCATTGTCCCCTTCCCTTCTTGTAATTGTGTCATAATTAGATCAACATTGGCCAATGTTTTTTCGAGATTTTTAACCGTTTGACCAATATTTGCTTTTGCTAAAGAATCAGAAACAGATGAAAAATCTTTTGAGATTTTACCAAAATTAGTTACCATTCCGTCAATCTTGATTTTATTATTATCTAAAATAGAATTCAAACTATTAGACGCTTTGTGAAATTCAGTTATGGTTTGGTTCATTTCGGATAGGCTATTTTTTATATCCGCTTGTCCTTTTGCATCTAAAATATTGTTTAAACCCGAAATTAATTTATCGGTGTTTTGTATCAAACTTTCTATTTTTACTTGTAGCGGTTCTAATTGATTCCCTAAAGAAGCAGTAAGTCCTAGTTTGCTCGTGCCTTTTAACCGCTGACCGTTAACAGCTAAATCGGTATCTTCCAAATTAGGATGAATCGCTATTTGTTTCCCACCAATAAAACCAGGTTCATAAATAGTTGCTACACTCGATTTAGAAATTGGAAATTCAGTACTTAACTGTAATTCAACCAAAAGCTTACCTGTAGCGCCATCGATGGAAATGCTAACCACTTTTCCAATGTTCAGTCCGTTCAGTGTTACTGGAGCCGACTCTAGCAATCCCTCGACATTATCGTACTCTACATAAAAAGTTTTATAATTAGTAAAAATATCTTTTCCTTTCAAAAAACTATATCCCCAAATAAATAGTAAAATGGATGAAATAACTAATATGGCAGTTTTAATTTCTCTTGTTAGTTTCAAAATAGTTATTTTTAAATTATTAGTTTTTTATTGCGTCTTGAACACTAATACTTTTTCCATCTTTAAAAGCAATCAAATAGGCTGATTTATATCCTTTTGATTTGGCTTCTTTCAAAAGGTTCTTAGCTTCTTCATAATCAGAGGTTTCACCATACATATATTTGTACAAACTATTGGTTTGTGAAATAGTTATGTTTTTTAATCCCTTGAAATTCTTTGGCTCCAAAGCTACTTTTTTTACACTTGCCGAAAGTTGTACTTTAAAAACTATTCCTTTTATTTCCTCTTGAACAGGACTCGTTTTTTTTACCACAGTGGTTTCTACTGTTTTTGTGACTTCAATTGGCGTTTCTTTTATTACTTTTTCGACGATTTTTTGAGATGGTCTTTCTACTTCTATATCAGAACCGCCATTGCCAAAATATTCTTTTTTGTAACTAATTATTGCATCGGCAATAGCTCTAGCAATTTCATTTTGTCCTTCTTCTGAATCTAAAATATTTCCTTCGGTTGGATTTGAAATAAAACCAGTTTCTATCAAAACTCTAGGCATGTACGCTTTGTGCAAAACCATATAAGGTGCTTGTTTCACTCCTCCACCTCGTATTTTTTTTCCTAATAATTGAAAAGCATCTTCTACTTTACTAGCCAAAGAAATACTATTATCTAAATATTCCTCTTGCATTAAAGTCATACCAATCATAGTTTCGGGAGAATTTGGATCAAATCCCTCATACTTTTGCTTGTAGTCTTTTTCTAAAGTGATTACAGAGTTTTCCTTTTTTGCTGCTTCTAAGTTAGAGGCAATTTTTGTCATACCCATCACATAGGTTTCCGTTCCATCTGCAACAGTATTTCTATTGGCATTACAATGAATGGAGACAAAAATGTTTGCGTTAGCACGATTGGCTATGTTTGCTCTCTCTACTAAATCGATAAAAACATCTGTTTTACGAGTATAAATAACATCAATTTTAGAATCTTCTTCTAATATTTTCCCTACTTTAAGAACAATAGCTAAAGCAATGTTTTTTTCGACATGACCATTGTAAACTGCTCCAAAATCGTGAGCACCGTGTCCCGCATCTAAAGTGACTCTAAAAATATTAGATTGACCGAAACAAAATGAGGAAACAAAAAGTAAAATAAAAGGAATAAATAATTTAGATATTCTTGTTATGTACATAAATCTGAAAGTTAATTTTAATTAAATACGAGGGCTATAAATTTTATATTTGATTACTTTTGACCAAAAATTTATAGTTAATTTTGACACTTCAAAAAACAAGCCATCTTTTTACAAAAATAGCATTTATACCATTGCATACAAACTTATTTAATATCGTTTTATTATCATTTTTCCTAACAATTGGATTTGGTGATTTATATTCTCAAGATATTAAAAAAAAAAGAAATACCATTTCTTCTAAAAAAGCTATTCAGAAACCAACTATTACTCCCGACAATTCAAAAATAACAACTGCCTCTGCAAGTAAAGAAATCGATACCGTTCGCATTGACACTAACAAAACCAAAAAAGCGTTTCTTGACGGAAAAGTAAAATACAAAGCAGAAAATTACGCCAAAATTGAACAAAAGAAAAAAAGAATCACTTTGTATGATAAAGCGGAATTATACTATCAAGATGTGGAACTCAAATCAGGTGTAATTGTATTGGATTATGAAAAAAATGAGGTCTATGCAGGGCGAATTAAAGATTCTACAGGAACACTCACTCAATATCCTAGTTTTACGCAAGGTTCAAATGTGATTCAACCCGATTCGATTCGGTTTAACTTCAAAACCAAGAAAGCGTTAATTTGGAATTCAAGAACCGAGCAAAGTGAATTTAGAATTAAAGCAGCTATTACCAAAAAAGAAAATGATTCGGTTTACTTTTTGAAAGGAGCTCGATTTACTACTTCTAGAGACGTTGATAATCCTGAATATTATTTTCAGACCAATAAAGTAAAATTTATTCCAGGTAAAAAAGTGGTTACCGGATTAACAAATATGGTAATTGCCGATGTGCCTACTCCAATCGCTTTGCCTTTTGCTTTTTTCCCGATGAGTAAGGAGACTAGTGTTTCGGGAGTAATTCTTCCTAGTTACAACGATTCGAATAATCGGGGGTTTTCATTGCAAAACGGTGGCTATTATTTTGCTTTATCTGATTATTATGATTTGACAGTCACAGGCGATTATTACACCAACGGTAGTTACGGTTTGCGTTTTGAATCTACGTATGCAAAAAAATATGCCTACAGAGGAAATTTAAACTTTCGATTCGAAAATTTAATAAATAGCGAACGAGGTTTTCCTGATTATTCTAAAACAAAAATATATAATATTCAGTGGTCACATTCTAAAGATTCAAAATCAAATCCCAATTCAAGCTTCTCAGCATCGGTAAACTTAGGAAGTAGCAGATATTTTCAACAATCTATAAATCAAGTAAATGTAGGTTCTAATCTTAACAATACATTAAGTTCTTCTGTTTCTTATTCTAAAACATTTAATTCAGTTCCACAAGTAAGAATGTCGCTAACAGCTACTCATTCTCAAAACACTCAAACCGAACAAATTGATATGACTTTGCCAACACTTCAAGCAAGTGTAGATAGGATTTATCCTTTTGCAAAAAGAGATGGACAAAAAAAAGGTTTTTTCAAAAACATCAATTTGCAGTATAACTTAAATGCCCGAAATAGCTTTACTACAAAGGATTCATTGTTTTTTAAACCCGAAATGTTTAAAGATGCAAAAACCGGTATGGAACATACGATTCCATTGAATACCAACTTCAAATTATTCAAATATTTTAGCGTTTCTTCGTCTGCCAATTATCGTGAGGTTTGGTATTTAAAAACAATCGATAGAAGATATGACTCCAACCAGAGCAAAGTAGTTGATACTGAAATTAACGGATTTGATGCTTTCAGAACCTATTCTTTTTCATCCAGTGTAGGGACAACTATTTACGGAACTTTTAATTTTGGAGAAAACAAAAGAATAAAATCAATCCGACACGTGATGCGACCTTCAGCATCGTATAGTTATACTCCTAATTTCAGTAAATATTATGATACGTATGCAGCAGATGCCAGCGGAACGATGATAAAAGAATATTCTCGTTTTGAAAACGGAATTTATGGTCAGCCCGGCAATAGTAACTCGAACACGCTTGGATTTAGTTTAAGTAATACTTTTGAAGCCAAAGTAACCGATAGAGATAGCACCAAAACGGAACCTAAAAAAATCATGCTTTTGAACAACTTAAATCTATCGACTGGATATGATTTAGATGCGAAGCAAAACAAAACTTTAGCTTGGTCTCCAGTTAGAATTAGTGGAGGAACACAATTATTTAAAGAAAAAATGGCAGTTAATTTCGGAACTACGTTAGATCCGTATGCGATTGATAATTCGGGTAATCGAATCGACGTTTTTAACATTAATAACGGAGGAAGTTTATTGAGAATGACAAGTGCAAATATGACTTTAAATTATTCTTTGACTAGCAAAAAAGAAAACGACGAAAATAAAAAGAATAACAATCAGGGCAAAAGAAACGGAGGTCGTGACGATGATCTTTTTGGTGGAAATATTGATTTAGCCAATAACCGTAAAAGTCAATTTAGTGACGAGGAAAATGAGGAGGACAATGAAAATGTCGATTTTTTTAGTGCTAAATTACCCTGGGATATAACTTTTGCTTATTCGTTGACGTATGGAAATGACAGAAGGCAAAGCGAAATAACGAGTAATTCTATTATGATTTCTGCCAATGCAGACCTAACTCCAAAATGGAAAGCTGGTGTTTCTACAGGATACGATTTTGTTCAAAAAGGAGTCACTTTTACTCAATTTCGATTTGAAAGAGATTTGTTGAGTTGGCGTATGGATTTCAACTGGCAACCA
Organism: Flavobacterium psychrophilum; assembly: GCA_945861915.1. Taxonomy (GTDB): domain Bacteria; phylum Bacteroidota; class Bacteroidia; order Flavobacteriales; family Flavobacteriaceae; genus Flavobacterium; species Flavobacterium psychrophilum_E. The sequence goes on from CAMAWK010000058.1 coordinate 5,241, forward strand.
TTTGGAACCTATGCCAACTGGAGCTTTTTTATCGGAATAAAATCGGGTATTTTGAGTGACATCAAATGGGATAAACAAAGTATTTCTAATAGATAATTTAAATATCTTTTTTATGAAAAAAATAATATTTACCGAAAATGCTCCAGCACCTATTGGACCTTACAATCAGGCAGTTTTAAAAGGAGATACCTTATACACTTCTGGGCAAATCGCTATCAATCAAAAAACGGGTGAATTAGTTACTGCTTCTATCGAAGCCGAAACGGAGCAAGTCATGAAAAACTTAAAAGCTGTTCTAGAAGCCGCTGAAATGACTTTTGAAAATGTTGTAAAAGCGACTATCTTCATTATGAACATGAATGATTTTGGAACGATAAACTCTATTTACGGTTCTTATTTTAATGAAAAAACCGCTCCAGCTCGTGAAACGGTTCAAGTGGCTGGTTTGCCAAAAAATGTAAATATCGAAATTTCGATGATTGCTATTCGATAGCAATGGCATTTAATAGCAATTGGGCTGTGGCTTCGTTTGTAGCTAAGGGAACATTGTGAACATCACAAACCCGAATCAACATATTCACATCCGATTCATGCGCATGACTCGCCAAAGGGTCTTTGAAAAACAAAACCATGTTGGTTTTTCCTTCAGCCACTCTTCCGGCAATTTGGGCATCTCCACCTTGAGGACCCGAAAGCATTTTTTTGATTTTGAAACCGGCATTTTCAGCTTTAGAACCGGTAGTTCCTGTTGCAATTAGTTTTATTTTTTCGCGTTGTAAAACAGCTTGATTTTTGTTCAAAAACTGAACCATATCCGCTTTTTTTCCATCATGTGCAATAATTGCTATTTCCATAAGTCTTTGTTAGTTTGATATGCAATCTCAATATTTAGTTTTAAAAAAAAAGTATTAAATTTTAAACATATAAGTGTCATATAAGTTATAATAAAATTAGCTTTTCAAATAATGGTAAAAAGAGAATATAAGCTAAAAATGTTCCATGTAAAACTATGTTAGTTTACTTAAATGAACTATTCATTTTACTTGATTTCATTGAAATTATAATCTTATATGACTTATATGTTTAGCAATCTATTATACAAATTGCTGTTATTTATAGAAATAATCAAAAAAAACCTGAAACTTATAGTGTCAGGTTTGAATTTTATTATTTGTTTGTAATATGATAAGCGATTAAACCATCAATAGGTCTTCGCAAAACATTTCCTAATTTCAAACCTTCTTTATCAAAAACTTGTTGTAATTCATCTTTAAGATAAAAAGCAATCGAACCTACAAAATGAACTGGAACTTCTTTGCAATTTTCATATTGCTGAATGTAATTTTTGACAAAAGATTTCATCCCTTTAAAAATGATTTTTTTACAAAATTCATTTTCCTTATTTTGAATTAAAAACTTAGCAAATGTGGCTAAATAGGCATTTGGATTGGCTTCTTTGTATAAATTATTTTTAATAAAATCAGGGCTTAAATCATATTCTTTTTCAAATTCTTTGGCCAATGCTGCAGGCATTTTATTAAAATAATATCCTCGTATTAATTCTTTTCCTAAAACATTACCACTACAATCATCCATAACAATATAGCCTAACGATTGTACTTTTTGATGCAATATTTTACCATCAAAATAACTACAATTAGATCCTGTACCTAAAATGGCTACAATAGCAGCTTCTCCTTTTGGAGTGGTTGCATAAACAGCCGCATAGGTATCTTCTTCAACAACAATAGCAGCATTTTGAAAATAATCCTGAAAAACTTTTGATAATGAATTTTTCATGTTTTCGGTACCACAACCCGCTCCATAGAAATATAGATGTGTTGCCTTATCTTTATTTTGAAGAATATCGAAACGATCATTTAAGCGTGCTATAATTTCGGTACCTTCTAAAATTTCGGGATTTAAACCCAAAGTTTGAGTGGTAAATACAATTTTTCCTTCATCATCTATGGCAATCCAATCGGCTTTGGTAGAACCACTATCAACTAATAATCTCATAGTGTGTAATTTATTTTTTAGTTTGTATGAAAATAAAAACTAAAAACGGTTATTGGTTTAAGTAAAAAAATCCCGTTAAAAATACATCTAACGGGATTTTGTGTAAATATATTAAAATTATTTTAAGCTTGTGATGTGAACAGCTAGGTCTATTAATTTACTAGAATAGCCATATTCATTATCATACCAAGATACTAGTTTAAAGAAAGTAGAATTTAAACCAATTCCTGCGTTTGCATCGATAATCGATGTTCTTTTATCAGAGATAAAATCTTGAGATACAACAGCATCCTCAGTGAATCCCATAATACCATTCAATGAAGTTTCAGAAGCTTTTTTCAAAACTGCCATGATTTCTTCATAAGTAGTTTCTTTGGCCACTTTTACAGTTAAATCTACTGCAGAAACGTCTGCGGTAGGAACACGGAAAGACATACCAGTTAATTTTCCATTCAATTCTGGAATTACTTTACCTACTGCTTTTGCGGCACCTGTAGAAGATGGTATGATGTTTATTGCAGCAGCACGACCACCTCTCCAATCTTTTCTAGAAGGACCGTCAGCAGTCATTTGAGTAGAAGTAGTTGCATGAACTGTAGTCATTAAACCTTCTACAATTCCGAAATTATCATTAATAACTTTAGCTAATGGTGCTAAACAGTTAGTTGTACAAGAAGCATTAGAAACAATTAAATCAGAAGCTTTAGCAGATTCATGGTTTACTCCCATTACAAACATTGGTGCATCTGCAGAAGGTGCAGAAATAATTACTTTTTTAGCCCCCCCTTTGATGTGCTCATTTGCTGTATCAATAGTTGTGAAGATACCTGTACATTCAGCTACTACATCAACATCTACTTCATTCCATTTTAAATCAGCAGGATTTCTTTCGGCAGTGATACGGATATTTCTTCCGTTTACATACAGTTTTCCTTCTTTTACTTCAACAGTTCCGTTGAAACGGCCGTGAACAGAATCATATTTTAATAAATAAGCTAAATGATCTACATCTAACAAATCATTAATTGCTACCACTTCAATGTTATCTCTATTGAATGATTCTCTGAAAACAATTCTTCCTATTCTACCAAATCCGTTTATTCCTAATTTTACTTTTGACATTCTTTTTTTATTTAATCGTTAATTTAAATTTTTATTGAAACAAGGTTTTTTTTATAAAATCCTCCTAATTATTTTATATTGACATGATTTCCGAAACTCGAAGTAATTCTCGGTCAATTTCTGTATGACCTTTAATAGCTTGTTCTAATGGAGTAAGTGCAACTAAATCATTTAGCATTCCGACCATTAAATTTGATTTACCTTCCAACAAAGATTCTACCGCTTTTACACCTAATCTACTCGCTAAGACTCTATCAAAACAAGAAGGAGAACCACCTCTTTGCATGTGTCCTAATACAGATACACGAATTTCATATTCAGGTAAATTAGCTTCGACATAATCTTTCAATTCAAAAACACTTTTACCAATTTTATCGCCTTCGGCAATGACAACGATGCTAGAAGATTTTCCAGAAGCTTTGCTTTTTCGAAGTGACTCAACCAATCTTTCTAATCCCATATCTTGTTCGGGAATTAAAATTTCTTGAGCACCAGCACCAATTCCAGCGTTTAAAGCAATATGCCCTGCATCGCGCCCCATTACTTCTACAAAAAACAAACGGTTATGAGAACTGGCTGTATCTCTAATTTTATCGATACACTCTATCACAGTGTTTAGAGCAGTATCGTAGCCCAAAGTGTGGCTAGTTCCAAAAATATCATTATCAATCGTTCCTGGAATTCCCATAACTGGAAAACCATATTCTTTATTAAAAACTTCTGCTCCAGTAAAACTTCCATCACCACCAATCACAACCAAAGCATCAATACCTGCGTTAACAAGATTAGTGTGGGCTTTTTTTCGACCTTCAACAGTCATAAATTCTTTAGATCGAGCCGATTTTAAAATGGTACCTCCTTTATTAATAATATTGTGAACATCTCTAGCACCCATTATTTTGAAGTCGCCTTCTATCATCCCTTGGTATCCTCTGTAAACTCCGAAACATTCTAAATTGTAATAAGCACAAGTACGAACTACCGAACGAATAGCTGCATTCATTCCTGGTGAATCTCCACCAGAGGTGAGTACAGCGATTTTTTTTATTTTATTTGGCATTATATTTAAATTTAAGGGTAAAATTAATAAAATTCAACAATTTCACAGTCTGTTTATTATAAATTACCTACTTCATTTGTAAATTCAAACGTTTTAGTTAATAAGTTTGACTATTATAAAATCAAAAAAGGTCCAAAAATAAAATTAAAAATTTCACCCTTTAATCTTCCTCAGGAATCAAACCTTCGGAGTTGATTATTGCATTCGATTTTTGAGGTTTTGAAGATTTAGAATTCGAATTTTCTTCATTTAAATCAGTAGAGTCTTTTTCGGTTGAACTGGAATTATTGACTTTTTCTGTTTTAATTTTTTTAAATATCTTATTTATAAATTCATTAAAATTATCAAAATCAATTTCATACGAAACTCCTAACCCTTGAGTATAGCCAATTCCTTGACCAATATAATTCACATCATTTTCTCGATTGAACATCCTTAAATTTAAAGTTCCGTCTTCATTAACTCTGTATTGAATTTCCACATCGCCCACGATAGCAGTTTCAGTAATTCCGCCAAAAGGAACTCCTAATTTCCCGTTGAAAGTAATTCTTTCATTGATTTTTGAGGAAATATTAGCCACAAAACGACCGTCCGATTCTTTACCAATTCTTCTATCGGCAGAAATAAGGTTAAAATCTACTTTAAATTTATCGTTATTGGTTTTAATAATTCCACCCAATAAGCCTGTTGCCGTTTCGAATACACTTCTCGAAAAATCAGATTGCGTTACTCCTTCTGAACTAAGAAATCCGCCAGCAGATAATAAATACAAAGCTTGGGTTTGTCTTACATCTTTATCATTAAGCTTGTATTGTATTTCTGATTTAAGCACACTACTTATGGTAGGGAATTCAAAATTAAAATCGGGCTCAGGTCTTGTCAAATCTCCTCGTACACCTATAACTAATTCTACTGGAACTTTTTTATTGATGGAGGAATTTTCTAATAACAAAGCGGGATTCGCAGTGGTTTTATAAACAGCTTCCAAATTTAATCGAGCCTTCAAAGGATCTCCTTCCCACGAAATATACCCTCCTTTTTTTACATCAAATTTTCGGTCAATAATTCCGCCATATTTAAAATTATATGTTCCTTCACTTGCTTGAAAATCGCCCCACATATTGAATTTTCCTAACGTATTAATTTTAAACAACAAAGTTCCATTACCTTTTCCTTTCATTCCATGACCCGAAGCTCTATCCAAAATCACTTCTACCTCTGCATTAGGTGTAATATCCAAATCAAATTCTAACTCAAGTCCTTTGTAATTGGTAGTTCGTTCGGCAATTCCATTTTTTAAATTATATTTTTGTTTCGGACTCAAAAAATGAATAAAAGAATTTGAATCAACATTTTCAACATCATTAATTGGGATTTTTATCGAGGAACCTTTCTCTGATTTTGCATCTACTTTGATTAACAATTCATTTGTTGGTCCTTTTATACTGGCGTTTCCATCAATAAAAGCGGTGCCATAATAAACCGCATCTTCTTTGTCGCTGGTATTTAAAACCAATAACCTTTTAGAATTTATATCTAAATCTAATCGCCAATCTGAAAAAATGTTGTGTTGAATGTTACCATTTAAAACTCCTTTTGTTCCATATTTTGAATCGGTAAGTATATTTTTTCTGAAAATAAATTTTTCGCTGGTTAAATCCACAATCGACTTATCGTTTAGCGCATAATCAACATTCAAATACGGAATCGTGAGTCCTGCTTTTTCTACAAAAAGTCTTCCGTTAATATCTGGTTTTTTTATATTTCCGCCAATAGTCCCAGTTCCTGATACAAATCCTCTGATGTTTGAAATTACTTCACCTCCTAACGAACTTAAAATACCCAAATTAAACTGGTCTAGTTTCAGATTTAGGTCTAAAATGGTGTTTTTATTTATAATTTCAAAATTTCCTGTTGCATTCAGAGAATTTACATTTTCGTTTTTTATCGTTGCATCCAAGGCAAATTTTCTAAAACTTTCGTCTCCAACAATATCAAAATTTAAGTTTCCTAATTTAGTCTTATTAATACCCAAATTATCAATTTGAATAGACGCAGTTGGCTGAAAAACTAAATCATCCTGTTTTAGATTAATAATTGCATTTATATTTCCATTAAAAACAAATTTAGGATTGGTCGGAGTAATTTGATTTAAATCAACATTTTTGAGACTCATG
>CAMAWK010000059.1 GCA_945861915.1 Flavobacterium psychrophilum
ATATGAACGGGTTGAAGCGCTAACAATTCGCCGCAACGCAAACCACAGCTATAAATCAGCGAAAGCATCGTCTTATGTTTGATATTGCTGTGGGCATTCAAAATCAATTTAATTTCTTCTTTGCTCAAAACATTTGGTAAAACCTTAGCCCGTTTTGGGCGATGTATTTTATCAACCAGCATCTTGGTATTTCGAATAGTTTGAAAGAATAATTTAATAGCGTTGACTATCTGATTTTGATAGGAAGCCGAAAGATTATTTTTCAAAATATATTCGTTATTGTAGATAACAACATCTTCATTGGTAATGTCGGCAATGGGTTTCTCGCGATAGAATACCAAAAAAGATTTCAAAGCTTCACTATAAGTAGTAAGGGTACTTTCGCTGTAGCGTTTGGAACGAAGCCATTGTTTAAACTTTTCGATTTGTTCAATACCTTCATCCGAAGGAATTGTTTGAGAAATTGGCGTTATTTTAAAACGTATTCTATTTTCCTCCGTATCTGGCAAATGCCAAATTCCCATGGTTTGACTCCATCGCGAACCATTGATTAATTTGACTCGAGCGATTAATTCGGCATCTTTTTCAAAATAGACTGCTATACGTTTTTCTTTTCGGTGGGTGATTATTTTGGCACTCCAATTCATTTTGGGTAGTTTTTGTCCGTACTAAAATAAGAAATTGTTTTTTAAAGTAAGAACTTTGTGGACTTAGTGAAAAACTTAGCGACCTTTGAGGTAAAAAAAAATGATAATACATTTAAAAAACGGCATCGACCAACTCCTTTTTGGGATGAAACAAAAGGATGTTATCGCCTTGTATGGCAATCCAACTCAAAATTACAAAGACGAAGACGAAAATGTAATTTTCACCTACCATCCGCTCAAAGTTCGCTTGACTTTTTATCAAGATGAAGCCTTGCGATTAGGATATATTGTGGCTTCAAGCCAAGATTTACTCCTATTTGACAACAAAATAATTGGAAGAGAAACGACTGAAGTGATACAGGATTTGTCGGCAAAAGGAATAACTAAATTTACTCAAGAATCCTTCGATACCATAGAAAATTATTTTAACGAATCCAACTGGATTACATTGCAAACTGAATTTGGCGAAGTGGTTAAAGTTGAAATAGGCGCCATTATCAACGACAAAGACGAATTTGATTGGAAGTTTAAAGCATAAAAAAACACCGAATTCGAAATATTGAATTCGGTGTTTTTTTGAAAACTAAATAATATTTTATTTTTTCTCTTCTGTTTTTACAACTTCAGGAATTACTTCAATCATCTCTAATTCAAAAACAATATCGGTATTAGGCGGAATTACAGAACCTGCCCCTCTTTCGCCATAAGCTAATTTTGAAGGGATAAAAACAATCGCTTTATCGCCATACGTCATTTGTTCTAAACCTTCAATAAAACCTGGGATTAAGCCTTCTTTTTTTCCTGCTTCAAACGGAAACGGACGGTAGCCATTTTGATCTTGACGTTGCTGATTGAAAGTGCCATATTCTTTGCAAACATCGGGAATACTGCTGTCAAACAAAGTTCCATCTTCAAAATAACCAGCGTAGTTAAAGTTAAAAGTAGCACCAGTAGCTGGTTTTATTCCTGTTCCTTTTTGTGTTATTTTATAAGCCAAACCAGATTCAGTCACTGTAGCGGTTGCTTTGGTAGTTTCAAAATAGGCTTTTTTAGCATTAATTACCGAGGCAAATTTTTCGAAATAGGCTTTTTTAGAAACCGCCATCAATGAATCTTGTTTTTTCTTATTCACTTCATCAATCAAGGCTTGTTTTTTATCATCTTCCCCTTTGTTGAAATAGTATTCAGAAAATATTTTAGAAGCATCAAAAGCTTTTGCAGCAGCCCCTTTTCGTATGATTGTTACTTTGTTGATGATGTCATCTTGAGCAATTTGATTTACAATATCCATTCCTGTAGTCACACGTCCAAAAACAGTGTGTTTTCCGTCTAACCAAGGCGTTTCTTTGTGCGTGATAAAAAACTGACTTCCATTTGTTTTAGGTCCTGAGTTTGCCATAGAAAGAATTCCTGGTTGGTCGTGCTTCAAATCAGTGATTTCATCCTTAAAGGCATAACCAGGATTTCCAGAACCATTCCCTTCAGGATCGCCTCCTTGAATCATAAAATCGGCAATCACACGATGGAATTTCAACCCGTCATAAAAAGGTTTTCCAATCATTTCTTCCTTAGCAACAAAAGCATTTTTTCCCTCTGCCAAAGAAACAAAATTAGCTACAGTAATAGGTGTTTTAACAAATTCTAATTGCACCGTAATATCTCCTTTTGAAGTGCTAATAGTAGCAAACATACCTTCGTTTACTACTGGTTTTGCTATCGTTTTTACAGTTGGTTTTGCTGTTGGTTTTCCAACAACTTTGGTGGTAGGTTTAACTACAGATTTTGTAACTACTGTTTTTTTAGGAGTAGTAACTGTTTTTTTGGTGGTTTGTGCTTGTATTTGAAACACTGCCAAGAATAAGAATAATACAATTTTTGATTTCATGTTTGTTGAATTTAAAGTCTGGTTTTAGTATAAATAATTGTCTTTTTATTGATTATGTTTTTTAAAATTCTCTACTAATTTTAAGGTGTTTCTAGTAGTTCGATTTCAAAAATAATAGTTGCGTTGGGCGGAATTACATTGCCTGCACCGGCCTCTCCATAACCTAATTTTGAAGGAATAAAAATCACCGCTTTATCGCCAAATGATAGCTTTTCGATTCCTTCAATGAATCCAGGAATCATTCCTTGTTTGTTTCCCATCACAAAAGGAATCGGTTGGTATCCGTTTTGTGCGGCTCTGTTAACATCATATTTTCCAAAGGTTTTGTTCACTTCTTCAATACTCGAATCAAATAAGCTACCGTTTTCTAAAAATCCAGCGTAATGTATAGCAACATTGGTTCCGTTTGCTGGTTTTTTGCCTGTTCCTTTTTTAGTGATTATATACTGTAATCCAGTTCCAGTCTTGATTGCTTTGGCTTTAAGTAATGACAATTCAGCTGCTTTTTGATCGCGAATTACTTTGTATTTTGCATCAAAAATAGCTTGTTCAGCTGCTTTTTTCTTTTGGTTTTCGGCTTCCACTTTGAAATAATCTCTAAAAATGCGCACCGCATCAAACTTTTTTGCGTCTGCTCCATTTCTAATAATGGTGATTTTTTGCATGCTGTCGTTTTGTTGAATCTTGTTTACAACTTCCATGCCTTTTTCAACCACATGCCCAAAAATGGTGTGTTTGCCATCGAGCCATAGAGTTTCGAGGTGCGTGATAAAAAACTGACTGCTATTGGTTTCAGGACCACTATTTGCCATTGCCAAAACGCCTCCTTTGTCGAAACGCAAATCGGAAATTTCGTCTTTAAATTTATAACCTGTATCGCCAGAACCCGTTCCAAGCGGATCGCCCGTTTGAATCATAAAATCGGCAATCACCCGATGAAATTTTAAACCATCATAAAAAGGTTTACTTTTTAGATTCTCCACCGTTACAAATTCATTTTTGCCTTCGGCTAGACTTACAAAATTAGCCACCGTTATGGGTGCTTTTTCATAGTCTAATTGTACAATTATAGTTCCTTTGTTGGTTTCTATTTCGGCATACAATCCGTCTGGAAGGTTATTTTTTTCGTTTTTGCAACCCAAAAACAGGGTCATACTAATTAGAATAAGAAGAATGTTTTTTTTCATTGTAATTTTAGTTTATGGCTGGAGCCAAAGTATCCATTGTGTTTAATTGAATTTCTTTTCTGAAGGCTTCTTCGGGTACAAAATTATGCAGTTTTACGATACAAATTAAAGGTTGATTTGATCCAATTTTTTTAGTATCTCCACGAAAACCATAGGCAGAATGCGACGGAAATAGAAAAACGACTTTTTCGTTTTTGCGCATCAACTTTATTCCTTCTCGTAAACCAGACAGTATGTTTTGTTTGTCGACCAAGTAGGTTTGCGATTTTAATTCCGATTCCGAATAGATAATTCGTCCTTTAAAATCCTTAATTTCATAATTAAAATAGGCAACATCACCTCTTTTTGGAGTCAGACTATCCATTGTATTTTGTATTTTGTAAGCGTACCAAAAACCATTTTTTGAGGCGTAATATTTGTTCTTGGGTTGGCTTTTTATAATTGAATCAATTCGATCTTCCTCTTTCAAAACTATTTTTTTGTTGCGTTCAATCGACTTTTTCATAAAACTTCCTGCAGCTCTAGAAATAGGGCGTCTGGCCTCTTGAGTTTGGTTACAACTCAAAATGAACACAAAGACAAAAAAAATAAAAGCGAATCTAATACTACTTTTTACCATGATTATAGATTGAGTGTTGGTACTAAAGTTTCAAATTTTTTGACAGTTTCTTCTAAAGAAAGCAGAGATTTTCCACCCGCTGCGTTGCGGTGTCCGCCTCCTTCAAAATGGTCTCTGGCAAATTGATTGACATCAAAATCGCCTTGGGATCGAAATGAAATCTTGATAATTTTCTCGGCTGTATTTTCTATAAAAATCGCCGAAAAATCAATTCCCTTGATTTTTAATCCATAATTTACAATGCCTTCAGTATCACCTTTTACATAATCGAATTGGTTTAATTCCGCTTGCGATAGACTTGTATAGGCTGTTTTATTGGCTTGGATAAATTGCATGTTTTCTAATGCTCGTCCTAATATTTGCAAACTTCCGACAGAATTATTATCAAAAAGCAAAGTAGGAATCGAAGTGTTATCAACGCCTAAATCGATTAATTCTGCCACGATTCTATGAGTAGTTCCAGTGGTTTTCGGAAAACGAAACGAACCAGAATCAGTAAGAATCCCTGTGTATAGACAAGTGCCTATGGTTGAATCAATGTCCTCTTTTTTATTCAAAAACGAAATAAAATTATAAACCATTTCGCAGGTCGAACCAAACGCCACATCCGAATATTGAATTGTAGCATACTCATCGGGCGATTGGTGATGATCAATCATTACAAAAGGAGCAGAAAGTGTCGTAAGTATATTTTCCATTTCGCCCACTCGGTGCAGAGCATTAAAATCTAAAGTAAAAATAAGCTCCGATTCTTGTAAAATTTGAGTACAATTGTCTTTGTCTTTTTCGAATATCCTAACCGTTTCTGAACCTGGCATCCATGCCAAGAAATCAGGAAATTCATTGGGAGATATAACTGTTGGAAAATGATTATTTTTAATCAAAAAGTGATACAAACCTAGCGTAGAACCCATGGCATCGCCATCAGGATTTCGATGCGGAATGATGGCAATTTTTTTGGGAGTCGATAATAACTCTTGTACCGCTTGTATTTGGTGTTCATTCATAGGTTGCGAATTTACATTTTTTTACTCTAAACTTGAAAACATTCGAAGTTTTAACAAACATTTACAATTATGAAAACGAAACACGAATTTCACGAATTTTCATGAATTCTCAGTCAATAATTTATTCTAAAAACGGGTGGGTAATTTAGTTTTTATATATTGATACAAATGATATTTTGCTCCTTTGACTTTTTGCGAATGATAAATGCCCACAGTTCCTGAAAAAAAGTAGGCAACCGCACAGCCAATACCTATAAATAGTCCGCTTTCTAACCCAAAAAGTTCCATTCCCATAACTGTACAAGCGATGGGTGTGTGAGTCGCTCCCGAAAAAACAGCCACAAAACCAACTCCTGCCAAAAGGGCTATTGGCAAAGGAATTAGAAGTGATAAAGCACTTCCTAAAGTGGCTCCTACAAAAAAGAGCGGTGTTACCTCGCCGCCTTTAAAACCAGCCCCCAAAGTGAAACCCGTAAAAAGAATTTTGAGTAGAAAATCATACCATTCATTCGGAACAGAAAAAGAATCTACAATTATTGGAATTCCCAAACCTGCGTATTTTGTAATGCCAATAAAGTAAAAAACAACTGCCAAAATGAGTCCGCCTATAAACGGTCGCAAGGGAGGAAAAAGAATAGTTTTAGAAAATAATCGTCCCCAAAAATGAGCAGTTTTTGAAAATAAAAGAGCGGTCAAGCCAAATAAAATCCCTGCAAATAAAACCCAATATACATTTATTAGATTTATTTCAGGTACAAACGAAATGGCATATTGCTTGTGTTTAACTTGCCAAAGTTCAACAGTAAAATAAGCAATATAGGCTACTAAAAATGATAGAACACTACTTTTGAAACTAATTTTACTAAAAAAAACGACTTCCAAAGCAAAAATAGCTCCAGCTAACGGGGTTCCAAAAACAGAAGCAAAACCCGAACTAATTCCTAAAATAAGCAGTGTTTTTCTATCGGAATTGCTTAAATGAAATAGTTTTTGAAATTGGTCGGCAATCGCTCCACCCATTTGTACTGCCGTTCCTTCTCTCCCTGCGGAACCTCCAAAAAGATGTGTTACTAATGTTCCAACAAGAACCAACGGAGCCATTTTGAGAGGAATTGTTTTTTGAGGATTTTCGTATTCTTCGAACAGCAAATTATTTCCTTTTTCGATTCCTTTGCCTAGATAAGAATAGAGAAACCCGATAAAAAGTCCGCCCAAAGGCAAGAACCAAAGCATCCAATTATTATGTTCTCTAATTTGTGTAACCCATTCTAATGCGACTAAAAAAAAGGCAGAAGCTGAACCAGACAAACCACCAATCAAAGCGCAAATGAATAGCCATTTGAGTAATTGATTGGTGGTTTTTTTTAGATTCATTTGGTTGATTTTTGTCATTGCGAGGTACGAAGCAATCACATCACATAAGTAAAAAAGTGAAGCAACTTAGTCAGGGTCGCTTCGTTTCTCTATATGACACAGCTAAAATTATTCCGAAACAATCGCCGTAAATTCGATTTCGACTAAGTATTCTGGAGCTACTAATTTGCTTACTTCATAAAATCCTGTAGTAGGTTTGACATCTTTAAAAAAGGCTGCATGTGCAGTGGCAACTGCTTCAAAAGTGGTTACATCTGTAACAAATATTCGAGTTCGAATCACGTCTTTCATCCCTGAATTAAGGTCTTCCAATACTTTTTCTATTCGCTCTAAAATGTTTAGCGTTTGTGCATGAGCATCATCGGCTTTTACTTTTTCGCCATCTACAATAGCGACTGTGCCTGAAACTTCTATAAAATTGCCTACACGTACTGCACGGCAATAGCCCATTTTGTCTTCCCAAGGTGATCCTGTTAGGATATTTTGTCTTTTCATTTTGATTGTTTTGATGATTTTGTATTCATTGAATTTCGATTCGCAATGTATAAAAAATCTACAAGTGTAGGTTGAAATTATTTTATGTTATTTTTGGGAATTTGGCGTTTAGATTTCTATTATTTTTGATTTTTGAAAATGGTTATGCCAATAATGCAACTCTCTATGTTTAGATTTTTTCTGTTTATTTTGTTTGCTACTTTCAATTGCTTTGCGCAAGTGGAATTTAGTCCTAAATTTAAACCCATTTCTCCTGTAAAAAATAAACCGAAAAAAGAAAATGCAGCACCATTGCCCACTTTGCCTACTTTTCCAAAATTAGACTTGACACAAATTAAACCCCCCAATATTTTTAAAGAAACCAATATTTTTGGCACCAAACCCAAACCCAATAATTCTTTTCAAATAGGACTGCCCGAAAATCGTTTTTCGTTGATACCTCAAAATAATTTTCCACACAAATTGGGGGATGTTTTTCAGAATAAAATGACCAAAGATTTGGATAAAACTTTGGTTCGGGAAGGATTGAAAGAAGACAAAAGTGTTTTGGATAAAGTGGATAGGTATTTAGGAGATTTTAATATAAAATCTAATTTTTTAACTTTTCAATATCGTGATTTTATACAAATTGACGGCGATTTAATAAATGTATATCTTAACGGTAAATTAATCCAATCTCAATTATTTTTGGATTTTGAAATGAGACAATTTAATATCCCATTAACTATTGGTATCAATAATATTGAACTTGTTGTTGCTAGCACTGGGACTTCAGGCGGAAATACAGCCGAAATTCATGTTTCTGACGATAAGAATAAATCTGTAACTGATGAATATTGGGATAATTTAGCATTGGGTGTTAAAATCAAAATGATTGTGATTAGAGAGTGATTTTTTATTTTTCGCAAAATTCCATTTTTCAAAACCAATTATAAAAAGTATTTTTGCGCCATGCAACACAATGTACTTATTTTAGATTTCGGGTCACAATACACACAACTTATTGCCCGACGCGTTCGCGAATTGAATATTTTCTGCGAAATTTTTCCATACAATCATTTTCCATCGGATTTATCCAGTTACAAAGCAGTGATTCTAGGCGGAAGCCCTTTTTCTGTTCGTGGCGAGGATGCTCCTCATCCCGATTTATCTCAAATTAGGGGCAAATTACCCCTATTGGCAGTTTGTTACGGAGCGCAATATTTAGCTCATTTTAGTGGAGGAGAAGTAGCAGCATCGAATACCAGAGAATATGGTCGAGCGAATTTATCATATATCAAAGAAAACGAAACTTTCTTCGAAGGAGTTTCAGAAAATAGTCAAGTGTGGATGAGTCATAGCGACAGTATCAAAGCCTTGCCAACCAACGGAATTAAATTAGCTAGCACGCATGATGTTGAATTTGCAGCTTATAAAATAGAAGGCGAAACAACCTATGCCATTCAATACCATCCCGAAGTGTTTCACTCGACTGATGGTTCTAAAATGTTAGAAAACTTCTTGGTAAAAATTGCCGATGTGCCTCAAAACTTTACGCCCAGCGCTTTTGTAGAAGAAATTGTGGCAGAAATGAAAGAAAAAATCGGAAACGATAAAGTAGTTCTCGGACTTTCAGGTGGTGTAGATTCGACAGTAGCGGCGGTTTTATTGAATAAAGCCATCGGAAAAAATTTGTATTGTATTTTCGTGAATAACGGTTTGCTTCGCAAAAACGAATTTCAATCGGTTTTGGACCAATACGAAGGAATGGGCTTGAATGTAAAAGGAGTCGATGCTTCGCAACGTTTTTATGAGTCGCTAGCAGGAGTAACCGACCCAGAATTGAAACGAAAAGCGATTGGAAACGCTTTCATAGAAGTTTTTGATGCTGAATCACATCTCATTGAAGACGTAACTTGGTTAGCTCAAGGGACGATTTATCCAGATGTAATCGAATCAGTTTCGGTTAAAGGGCCATCGGCAACTATCAAATCGCATCACAATGTGGGCGGTTTACCCGATTATATGAAATTGAAAATTGTAGAGCCTTTGCGAATGCTTTTCAAAGACGAAGTTCGAAGAGTAGGAGCTAGTTTAGGAATTGACCCCGAATTATTAGGAAGACATCCGTTTCCTGGTCCAGGATTATCTATCCGAATTTTGGGCGATATTACTTTAGAAAAAGTACAAATTTTGCAAGATGTAGATAAAGTCTTTATCGACGGATTAAAATCTTGGGGATTGTATGACAAAGTGTGGCAAGCAGGAGCGATTTTGCTTCCAGTAAACAGCGTAGGAGTGATGGGTGATGAGCGAACCTACGAAAAAGTAGTCGCACTTCGAGCGGTAGAATCTACCGACGGAATGACCGCCGATTGGGTTCATTTGCCTTATGATTTCTTGATGAAAGTTTCCAATGATATTATCAATAAAGTAAAAGGAGTGAATAGAGTAGTCTATGACATTAGCTCTAAACCGCCCGCAACGATTGAGTGGGAATAAATCAATTTCAAAACTCAATTTCAAAATTCAACATCAAAAATCAATTTCAATAGCAATAATGAAATTGATTTTTGTATTTTTAGCCCCCTGTAAATTAAGATATAATGAAAAAAATTGGGTTTTGCTTTTTTGTTTTCCTAGCCTTTGTTTCCCTCTACGGACAACAAAAGGACACTCTAAATACGAGTAAAAGTTTATTTTTAGAAAAGCTAAAACCCTATGGAACTTTATCTCATAAAAACAATATTGGAGACAGAAAAAAACTAGCTATTTTACTTCCGTTTAATTTATCCTCTTTTGAAAGTGACACTATAAATTCAATTGCTTCTAGATTAAAAAAAGATAAATTTTTAAATATAACTTTAGACTTTTATGCTGGCGCTTTGATGGCAATAGATTCGGCTAAGGCTATTGGAATTCCTGTGGATATTTCTGTATTTGATTCGCAAGAAACAAAGCAATCATCTGCGGTTTTAAATGTTATTTTAGAAAACGAACTTCAAGATTTTCAAGCAATTATTGGTCCTTTGTATCAAAACAGTATTGATAAAGCAGCCGATTTTTTGTTAGGACAAAGTGTAGTTATGATTTCTCCTTTATCTAAAGATACGGGAAGTGCTTTTCCAAATTTGTATAAATCGGTTCCTACGAATGATGTATTAAAGTCGGCTATGTTTGAATACATGAACAAAAAAAACGGGAATATTATTGCCGTGGTAGATAAAAAACGGGAATCGGTACGACAATATATCCAAACGAATCACAAAGGGGTACGATTTGCTGCGCTCAATGAAAACGGAAGTTTAAACCTAGAAAGTTTAATAAATTTGCTAGTAAAAGATAGAATCAATTATGTAATTCTAGAGACTGCTAATACAATGATGATAAAATGGACAATGCAAACCTTATTGACCGCCATGAAAAGTTACAAAGTACAATTAGTGATTTTAGAACCCAACGAAACTTTAGACACAGATGAAATAAATTTCGAAAACTTGACCAAATTAAACTTGATGTTTCCTTCGATTACAAATGAAAATGATTCCTATAAAGCGCAGATTTTTGAAAAAGAGTTTCGAAAAATAAACAAAATCGCGCCTAATATGTATGCAACTCGTGGTTTTGATTTAACATTTGATACTTTATTGCGATTAGTTCAAGGCAAAAGTTATCAAGAAACTATAGATGCAATGGCTACCGAACAACTAAACAATCGTTTTGAATATTATAAAACGGATAACGGAGGCTATGCCAACAAAGGGGTTTATATTCTTTATTACGATACAGATTTAAAAATAAAACAAGCGAAGTAAGTTTTTAAAAATCAAAAATCAAATTCAAAAATCAAAAAAAAACAAATTTCAATACTCAAATTCTAAAAAGCAAAATCCCCAAACCCCAAACCTAACACCCAGAAACTAATACCCAAAAACATGACTTCAAAAGTGACCTATTTAGGCGATTTACGGACATCATCTATTCACATTCAATCAGGAACAGAAATTATATCGGATGCACCCTTAGACAATAACGGAAAAGGCGAGGCTTTTTCTCCAACAGATACCGTTGCCAATGCTTTAGCAAGTTGCATGATGACCGTGATGGGAATCAAAGCGAGAGATTTGAATGTAGATTTTACGGGTTCAACCGCTTCTGTAACCAAGATTATGCAAGCGGAACCTAGACGAATAAACGCTATCGAAATTGATTTTGAAATGAGTATTTCGGTTGACGAAAAAACGAAAACCATTTTAGAAAGAACCGCTATGACTTGCCCCGTTTTTTTGAGTTTGAATCCAGAAATAGAAAAGAGAATTCGGTTTAATTGGAAATAGAAAG
>CAMAWK010000060.1 GCA_945861915.1 Flavobacterium psychrophilum
GCTTTATGTTGACGACAAAAGAGCATTACCAAAAAGCGAACAATTTATTTCGAAAACTACGGGTTCAGAAATTGAAACAATTGGAGATAAATGGACTGATTTTATGATTACAAAATATAAAACCAATACGCAACCCTTGTACGTTATAACAGATTTAGAAGGAAATAGTTTGAATGATTTAAAACCTACAATTAGTTATGTAGGAGTTGATGAATATGAAACATGGTTAAAAACAGGCATTTCAAAGTTCAAAAAGTAAGTTATTCTCTGAATCATTTAAGTACAATGATTTCAAATGTTTTATCCCAGTTTTTACCAGTAACAAAAATGGTTTTTGTTTTTGGGTTGTAAGCAATTCCATTGAGAAAATCTGTCGCTTGTGCTTGAGTCTGCTTTCTTAATTCAGAAAGGTCTAAAACGCTTTCAACTGATCCACTTGTGGGATTCACAATAGCGATGGCGTCTTTTTGCCAAACATTACAATATATTTTTCCGTCAATCCATTCTAATTCGTTGATGCTAGGAATTTTGTTACTTCCAGAATATACATTTACATAATCAACCATTTTTTGATTCGCTGGGTTCATTTTCCAAATTCTTTCCGTTTTGTCGGTTTGGTAAATATGAGTTCCATCATTTGTCATTCCCCAGCCTTCAATATCTTTTTCATAAGGAAATGATTTTATTAATTTAAATGTGTTTGCATCATAAATAAAACCTGTTTTTTCCTGCCAAGTAAGCTGATAAATTTTATTGTCAATAATAGTAATTCCTTCACCAAAATACTGTTGGTCTAGATCGATTTGGTTGTAAACTTTAGCTGTTTTATAATCATATTTTCTAAGATAGGATTTGGCATTAAGTCCTGTGCTTTCGTATAAAGTATCTTTGTAAAATTCTAAACCTTCAGTAAAGGAAGTTGGATCATGCGGATAGGTATTGATGATTTTATATTTTAAAAGTACGGGTTGAATGGGAGAAACCAATTCTATTTGAGTAGTTGTTTCGGCAATTTCTCCTTCAAAATATATTTTGGCTTTCAGATTTTGATAGCCTAATTTTTGATTTTTTAATTCAAAAGAAAATGCAGCGTTTCCTTTTGTTGTTTTTATTGGATTGTCATTTATATAGAAGGCAATACTGTCAACCGTTTTAGATTTTAGATTTTTAACGCTTAATTCTAAATTTTCTTTAGGCAAATATTGCTCTTTCAGGATTGATTCGTCAAAGCTAAAAAGTTCAATGTCATTATTTTTTTTATCGCCACAACTTATTATTGTAAAACCTAATAAAATGAATGTTAGTAAGTTATATTTTTTCATAAATGATATTTTAAATACGCAATTTACAATCTTATTTTATAGTCTCAAAGCTCTTGTAAAAATATAAAAAGAATGTATATTTGCAACGGCAAGTCCTACACGACCAGCTCCTGCAGAATCCCCCAGGATGGGAACATAGCAAGGGTACGTGGTTGAGCGGTGCGATGTAGGTCGCTTGCCATTTTTAGCATAAAAAAAGGTTTTGTTTATCTTCCATGACGGAAGATTTTTTTATTTTTGAGCTGTACTAGATTTTTAAAAGTATGTTTTAGGCTTTTCGAAAAATTAATTTTAATCTGTTATGAGTAAAGTAGTCTTAATTACAGGAGGTTCATCAGGAATTGGAAAGTCTATTGGCGATTTCTTACAACAAAACGGATATGTTGTTTACGGCACGAGTAGAAATCCAGATCAGGTTTTAGATTCTATTTTTCCTTTAGTTTCTATGGATGTTAGAAAATCGGAAAGCATTCGTAAAGCCATCGAAAAAGTAATATCCGCAACAGGACGATTAGATATTGTTATTAATAATGCGGGTGTTGGTATAACTGGTCCTTTAGAAGAGATTCCAATTCAGGAAATAAAAAATAATTTTGATACTAATTTATTTGGTCCGATTGAGGTTATAAAGGCTGTTTTGCCTCAAATGAGAAAGCAAAAATCGGGTTTAATTATTAATGTAACTTCGATTGCTGGATATATGGGATTGCCCTATAGAAGTGTGTATTCGGCGTCTAAAGGAGCTTTAGAATTAATTACGGAAGCAGTCCGAATGGAAGTGAAACCATTTAATATTCAAATAACGAACGTTGCTCCTGGTGATTTCGCCACAAATATTGCATCGAGTCGATATCATGCTCCAATAATTAAAGATTCTCCTTATGAAAAATCGTATTCAAGTATTTTAAATATGATGGACGAACATGTGGATGGAGGCAGTGACCCAATTGAAATGGCAGAAGCAGTTTATAAAATTATTCAAAATTCAGAAACCAAAATTCATTACAAAGTAGGCGCTTTTATGCAAAAATTTTCGATCGTATTAAAGAGAATTCTGCCAGATTTGATGTATGAAAAAATGGTAATGAATCATTATAAATTATAGTTTTTTAAACAAAAATGCCGCCTGTTAAGACGGCATTTTGTTTAAAATTAGATGCTTATCAAATAACTAGTTAGATTTTCTTTGTTGTTCAGTCCCAATTTTTTTCTTAATCTATAACGAGCTAATTCTACTCCACCATTCGAAATATTCATGATTTCGGCAATTTCTTTCGTAGACATATTCATTAATAAATAAGTAGATAAGTCTAATTCTCGGGGCGAAATTGTTGGGCAAAGCTCTTTCAATCTTTTTAAAAAGTCATAATGTACGTTTTTAATATGTTTTTCTAGGTCTTTCCAACTATGGTCAGAATTTACCTCTTTGACGATACTTTTGTTTAGTTTGGTAAGTTGTGATTTTGATGATTCATCAAAAGATTCAATATTTATATCTTTTAGTTTTTGGATGATATTGTTTAAAATTTTATTCTTTTTTGCAATTTGTAATGAATTAGTTACTAGCTCTTTGTCTTTTGCTAATATTTTTACCTTTAATTTTTCGTTTTGAAGTTTCTCGATTTCTTTTTCTAAATCAAATTGTTCTTGTCTTATTTTAGATTCTTTTTCTAAATAAATTCTTCTTTGTTCAATGGTTTGGAAATACTTGTTTTTTCTTATTTTGGCTTGCATTCTCATTCTTATATAGTAACCAATTGTAAATAAAGCGATACTATAAAACAAATAAGCCAAAAAGTGTCTGTACCAAGGTGGAGAAACAGTAAAAGCTAGATTCGTCTCGTCTGAAGGGATTCCATAGCCATTTAGCACTTTAACTTTCATTACATAATCACCTTCTCTAAGGTTGGTGTATTCTTTTATAGAAGTGGACGACCAATTACTCCATTTATCTTCAAAACCCTCTAATTGATAGGCAAACTTTAAGTTTTCTAAATTTTCGTAAGTCGGTGAGGAGAAAACGAATTTTACTTGATTGGAATTATATGAGATTTTATATTTTTCTGGATTATACTTTCCATTTCCGTAATATATAGTGTCTTTGTTCGAACAGAAACTTCGTATAAATGCTTTTGGTTTGGATGTAATTTCTTTAGAAGCTTTTGGATTATAATGTGCTAATCCCTCTGTAAATCCGAAAAATATATTTTCAGAATTGATTGTATTAACTGATAAATTGTTTAAAACTAAGTTTTGTGTTAAATTGAAAAATGGTGCTTCACTATTCGTGTAATTATTCTTGTCTTTTTTCATCAAAACACCCAAACCACTGTTTTTAGCATACCAAATATTTCCAAAATTATCTTCGCGAACGGTTGATGCGTCTAAAACAGATTTAAATAAATTGCTCGCGATTTTATCCACATAAAAAACATTACTGTTTTGTGAATATTTATAAAAAGAACGGTTTGATTTAAAATAAATAGAGTTATTTATCTTTTGAACACTGAAGTTGCTCTTGTCATTATTAGATAAGTAGCTGTATGTTTTTATGTCTTTAAAGATTTCAAACCCCTGATTCAAAGCAATTTTGTAGAGTAAATTGTCTTTTTTAAGCCAAATATTATTAGCGTCAATTTCGAATTCACCTACTGATTTGTAAAAGCCTTCTATTTGATTTGAAAGTTGCCAGCCAATTGGCCCTTTAATAAACAAGGCAAATCCGTTATAATTAGACCCTATCATAGCATTCGGGTTATTTGGAATTTTTTTAAAAACCCAATAACCTACATTATCTAATGTCTTGGTCGCCGTACCTCCTTCAATAACAAGTGCTCCTCGGTTGTGAGAGCAAATTAGCTGACCGTCAATTACTTGAATGTTTGAAGCTTGTCCTGTTGTGCCTTTGACTAAAGCAAAAGGTTCTTCTTTGAAAAGCACATCCCAACTATGATAAAAAACGCCTTGATTCGTAGCAACATATAAAAACCCATTATGAATTACTGAGGCATATACAGTACTAATGTCATAGCTAAACCCGAAATATGAAAACGGAGAATTTTCGTGAATAAAAGTGATTCCGTTATCCAATCCTAGCCAAAGATTGTTTTTGTTGTCAATGTAAGAAGTAAGAACAGTATTGTTTTGCAGTCCTTTTTTGAGATTAATTAACTGAATTATTTTTCCATAAGAATTACAAACAATTATACCATTTCGGACAGAATTTATAACTAGATGGTTGTCTTTCATTAGCACACCACCCAAACAACTATTTTGAAGTACAAAATTATTAGCTTCTGTATTCCATGAGCTAAATTTACCATTTTCATAAATAAATAAGCCTTTGTCTAGTGTTGCGATAAGTACTTTATAATTGGTTAATTGAAACATTCCCCATACTTGAGTAGAGTTAAAAACTGTTGAACCGGCTATTGGATATAGTTTGTTGTTTTTATAGACCAATAATCCGTAGGTTATATCTTGAAAATAAAGTTGGTCATTGACTTTAAATGAAAAATGGAATTTTGAAGGAGCTTTGATAGTTTTTAAAGCATTATATTTAAAAATAAAAAGAGCTCCAAATGATTGAAAAATGACTTCATCTTTATTGATATGTATTTTCCACACAATATCAATCGTGTTTTCGGTATTGTCATTTCGAGTGTTTAAGAAATTAGACAATGAAAAATAAACTAATTTCCCTTTTATGTCTGGTTTAAAGTAGCCGAATTCATTGTATCCTCCAACAAAAATTCTACCAGAATCGTGAATTTCAACAGTTCTAATTACGGAGAGATTCGGTAAAGTATATTTATGCCAGGAGGTACCGTCAAATTGAAAAAGACCGTTATTGTTGGCAAAATACATATTGCCTTCTTTGTCTTGATCGATATCCCAGTTTTGAGTTCCTCCTTGATAAT
Source organism: Flavobacterium psychrophilum (assembly GCA_945861915.1). Taxonomy (GTDB): domain Bacteria; phylum Bacteroidota; class Bacteroidia; order Flavobacteriales; family Flavobacteriaceae; genus Flavobacterium; species Flavobacterium psychrophilum_E. The sequence goes on from CAMAWK010000060.1 coordinate 5,243, forward strand.
CGGTTCTCTTGTAGTTTTTAATTTCGGGTATTCCAATACTTTTAACTTGACCATAAATTGAAACAATCCCAATGAAAAATAGAAATAAAAACATATTTTTTCTATGGTAGCTTAGTTCAAATAATGGTAGTATCCTGAATTGTTTTTTCATTTAATAATTTGGTTTATTTAACTTAACAAGGTTATATTTTATGGTTGTAGTGCTAATATCGTATATTTTATTGAATTGTAAGCGTTTAGGAGTTAAATATTTTTGGCACATCGTTATTGTATTTTTTTAAAATATTATAAATCAATATTTTAAATATAACAAGATGTGTTTTTGTATAGAATTTAGATAATTTTGATGTGTTTTTGTATTGTTTATTATTATTGTTTAAAATTATAAAATGGAAATTTTATTTATAATATTGTGTTAAATTACTAATTTATTAATTTATTAACTTAAACATGAGAAAAATGAAATTTACCAAATTACTTATCTACTGTTTTTTGGCACTATTACTTTCTTTTATTGGTCAGGCACAAGAGCTTACCGTTAAAGGAAAAGTTGTAGATGAAAACGGACTTTCTATTCCAGGTGCAAACATCTTAATTAAAGGTTCTCAAAAATCTACCTCCACTGACTTAGATGGGAATTATGAGATTAAAGCTAGTTCCGATGCAACAATAGTTTTTTCTTTTATTGGATATGCTAAAATGGAAGAGTTAGTAAAAGGACGAACTAAAATTGATGTTAAACTAAAGCCTGAGCAACAAGATTTAAAAGAAGTTGTTGTAATTGGTTATGGCTCTCAGAAAAAGCGTGAAGTAACAGGAGCTGTTTCTGTTGTTGATAGCAAGACTTTAGAAGCTCTTAAACCTACTCGAATTGAACAAGCATTACAAGGACAAGTTGCAGGGGTAAACATAACGACTAATTCTGGATCTCCAGGTGGTGGTTCTACCATTAGCATTAGAGGAGTATCTACTAATGGGGATAGTCGTCCATTAATATTAGTAGATGGCAATGTGGTTGAAGATCTTAGTGTAGTAAATCCTAACGATATTGAAAACATTAACATTCTAAAAGATGCTACGGCTGGTATATATGGAGTAAGAGCTGCAAATGGGGTTATTTTAATCACTACCAAAACAGGTCGAAAAGCAATGCCTTTGACTTTTGAATATAATGCTTGGGGAGGATTTCAAAAAACTACACGAAAAATACCAGTTTTAAATGCTACTGAATACGGAGTAATAGTGAATGAGGGGTATGCTTCTGCTGGAAGTACGCCTCCCTTTGCTAATTTGTCCACTTTAGGTATTGGAACAAATTGGCAGGATGAAGTTTTTGAATCGGCACCAATTTTTAATCACAACTTTTCTTTAAGAGGTGGAGGCAAAAAATCATCCTATTCATTTAGTTCTTCATTATTGACGCAAGACGGAATTGTTGGTGGTGGAAAATCAAATTTCATTCGTTCTACAAATAGTGCAAGTTATAATTTAGATTTTTTGAAGAATTTTAAATTTAAATCTGGACTTACTTTAACAAATACTAAAAAAAATAATCTTCCAGAAAGTGTTCTAGGTTCAGTGCTTTTTAATGCATTAAATATGGCACCTACTATTCCAGTTAAAGATGAAAATGGAGTATTTTCATTAGCAGATGGATTAGGGGGTGAGGTAATAAATCCGTTAGCTCAAATGGCTAATACATATAATACTAACAAAGTCATGAAATGGAATGGTTTTACAGGATTAGCCTATAATTTTTTAGATCATTTTACAACAGAAGCTAATTTTCAGTTCAATTATGCTGAAGTGGATAGTTTTGTTTTTGAACCTATTGATTTTTATGGGGTTGGAAAAGTATTTAATACAGAAACGAGTACGGTTTTTGAAGGATATGATGTTTATAGAGATTATACATTTGATGGATTTATCAAATATGAAAATAAATTCAATGATGCGCACAAAGTAAATGTGCTTTTCGGAACATCGGTTTTTAAATCTACGGGTGAATTTTCAGGAAGAAAAGGGACAAATATTATTGATAATAGTTTAGCGAATGCATCTGTAGATAAAGCTGTCATTCAAGAGGATATTTACGAAGAAAGAGGTAGTAATCCAACGTTTGATGCTAGATTATTATCTTATTTTACTAGAATTCAATATGATTACAAAGGTAAATATTTATTATCTGCAGTCGTACGTAGAGATGGTTCTACACGGTTTGCACCAGGAAATAAATTTGGATATTTTCCTTCGGGTTCTGTTGGATGGGTAGCTTCTGACGAAGGTTTTATGAGCAATAATAGTTTCTTCGATTTATTAAAACTGAGAGCTTCCTATGGTATTCTTGGAAATGACAGAATTGGAGATTATAGATTTGTATCGCTTTTAACAGGAGAAGGTTCTTATTTCTTTGGCGGAAACGATGCTGATGATGAGCTTTTTGGAAAAGCTAGTGGTGGAATTTCTAATCCTGAAATTCAGTGGGAAAAGCAAAAAACTTTTGATGTTGGTTTGGATATGCGTATTTTAAAAAACAAAGTAGATATCACAGCTGATTATTTTAAAAGACGAACAGAAGGCTTATTGGTTTCGCCGCAAGTATCAGGATTATTAGGTACAGGGGCTGCTCCAGTTGTGAATGCTGGTATCGTTGAAAATACAGGTTTGGAGTTTGCTATAGGTTACTCTGATAGATTTAGTGAAGATTTTAAATTTAGCATTAAATACAATGTTACCGCTATTAAAAATGAGGTTATTTCGGTAAGTGGCGAAGGCGAATATCTCGAAGGAGGTAGTTTTGGGATATCTCAACCAGCAATTTCTAGAATGGAAGCGGGCTTTCCGTTAGGTTATTTTGTAGGGTATAAGACCGATGGTGTTTTTCAAACCCAAGACGAAATAGATAATTCTGCTGTAGGAGACATTGCACCTCAAATAGGAGATTTTAGATTTGTGGATCAAAATAATGATGGTAAGATTGATCTAGATGACCGAGTAGATTTAGGTAACCCAATACCAGATGCTACAATGGGTCTTAACTTTACAATAAATTATAAAAAATTCGATTTTGCAGCTTATGCATTCTCTTCAATTGGTAATGAAATTGTTCGTAATTACGAACGTAACCAACAATTGGTAAATAAGCCAATATGGTATTTAGACAGATGGACAGGAGTTGGTTCAACTAATTCGGCTCCTAGACAAACAATTGGCGCCAATGGCAATACTGTATTCTCCGATTATTATGTAGAAGATGGTTCTTTTGTACGCTTACAAAATGTGCAATTAGGTTACACGTTTTCTGATGATGCTTCGGGAAATTCTATGTTTGATACGTTCAGAGTGTATGTATCAGCAAGTAATTTATTTACGCTTTCCAAGTATCGTGGTTATGATCCAACGGTAGGGACGGGAGCTCCAATTGGTGGTGGAATAGATCAAGGAATTTATCCAAGTGCCAGTACATTTTTATTAGGAATTAATGTAAAATTTTAATCAAAAATCATGAAAAATTTAAAAATAACATTTATATTCATTTCACTTCTAATGGCGTTCTCTTGTAGCGACTCCTTTGTAGATGTGGAATCAGAAGATGAAAACTCTGAGACATTTTTCAACTCCGAAGAGGACTATAATCTCGCATTAGCCGCAGCTTATGATTACTTGCAAACCTCAGCTAAGTTTTACCAATTTGCAGAAATTGCATCCGATAACACGTTATGCGGAGGGGAAAATGCAATAGATTCTCCCTATATTCAAGAAATAGACGACATGATTCATTCGCCAGTTGGTCAAAGTGATGGAGGCTTAAGAACCATGTGGCAATGGTTGTATGAAGCTGTAAACCGTTGCAACTATATCATGGAATTTAAGGATAAAACAGATTTCCCTAATAAAACAAGCGTTATTGCACAAACAAGATTTCTTAGAGCTTATTACAATTTTGAATTAGTAAAGTGGTGGGGAGATGTGCCAATGTTAGTAGATAAAAGAATTCGTTTTGGCGACCAGTTTTCTATTAATAGAACCCCTAAAGCCGAAGTTTACGCATTAATAGAACAAGATTTAATCTATGCTACAGATAACCTGCCTTATGTTCAAAATAAGACTGGTAGAGTTACCAAAGGAGCTGCTCAAGCATTGCTGGGTAAAGCTTATTTATATCAAGATAAATTTTCCGAAGCAGCAACTGTTTTACAAGACTTGATAAACAATGGCCCTCATAGGTTATTAACTTCTACTGAATACCCAAACCTTTTTGAACGCGATTGGGAAAATAATATAGAATCTATTTTTGAAGTTCAATATTCTGATGTTGAAGGTGGTAGTTACGGCTGTTTTCAATGTTTAGAGGGTAACTATTCGGTTTATTTCAATGGACCAAGAGGTTTTGTCGATGGAACTGGAAAATTTGATGCTGGCTATAGCTTTAATATTCCAACACAAGAAGTGGTTGATGCTTTTGAACCAGGAGATTTAAGATATGAAACTTCAATTTTAGATATTAAAAAATACATCGCCGATAATCCAGGATCATCGTATAATGAAACTCAAGGATATGAGCAAACAGGTTATTTCAATAGAAAATACATAGCTAGAAAAGGTGATTTAAATATTGGCGACCCTGCCTTAACCAATCCTGATAATTATAGAGCTATTCGATATGCAGATGTATTGTTAATGGCTGCCGAAGCTTTAAACAGAAAGTCATCACCTGATGATGAAAAAGCTAGAGACTATTTAAACAGAGTTCGTAACAGAGCACTATTAGGAAATGTGAACACAAGTGGTAGTAATTTGACTAATGATATTTATAAAGAGCGTAGAGTGGAATTAGTTGGCGAAGGACACCGATTCTTTGACTTGGTAAGAACGGGAAGAGCACCTCAAGAAATTAATGGATTTGTAGCTGGAAAGCATGAATTATTTCCGATACCAATCGAAGAAATTAATTTATCAGGAAATAGATGGTTACAAAACCCTAATTATTAAAAATTAAAAACATGAAAATAATAAAATATATAATGAGTATTGCTTTGGTCTTCTTTATAAGTTGTACTCAAGACGATAATGATTTGAGCTTTCTTGAAGGTGTTGAGGCACCTTCAGAAGTAAAAGCTGTTTTTAAAATAGCACAAGATAATTCAGGTTTGGTGACCATTACACCAAATGCTTCGGGAGCTTCAAACTACAAAATTAAATTCGGTGATAATACAGAAGCACTTGTAAATGTCTCTCAAGGAGAAAGTATTACACATGTTTATAGAGAAGGTAATTATACTGTAACTATTGAAGCTATTGGTATTACTGGATTAATAAGTGAAACAACCCAAGAACTTGTTGTTTCATTTAGAGCTCCTGAAAACCTTGAGGTTGAAGCGGAAATTGATTCTTCAAATCCATTTGTGTTAAATGTATCTGCAACAGCGGATTATGCAACTTCTTTTTTGGTTTATTTTAATACATCTAATTCTAATGAAGTTCCAGTAGATTTACAATTAGGCGAAACAGTAAGTTATGAATATGCTGGAGTTGGAGATTATATCATAAAAGTGGTGGCTTTAAGTGGCGGAATAAATACAACAGAAGTTCTGAAGAATATCACAATTACTTCCCCAGTTTCTTTACCTATAGGTTTTGAGATTTTTGATTCTAGTAAGTTGATTGGATTTGGTGGTGCTTCTGCCAATGTTGTCAATAATCCTGATACTAATGGAAATGTGTCGTCAAAAGTGGCAAAAACAACTAAAGGTGGTCCGGAGATTTGGGCAGGAAATGTTATTACTACATCAGCCCCAATTGATTTTAGCAAGAAAAAATTAATTAAACTTGATGTATGGTCACCTCGTGCAGGTGGAAAATTATTATTTAAAATAGAAAATCTTACGGATTCTAATACTTTTATTGAAAAAGAAGTTACCCTCAAAGGGAATAGTGCTTGGGAGGAAGTAATAATTGATTTTAGCGATATTGATGTTTCAAAGTCATATCAAAAATTAGTCTGGTTTTTTGATTTCGGTACTGTAGGTACTGGAGGTTCTAACTGGACATTCTATGTTGACAATATTGATTTAACAAGTGCTGATCCTTTTAATGATGGTTTGTTAACTAATGGTGATTTTGAATCAGGAAGTGATTCTTGGATTGTGGGAGTATCTGATAGTTCTCCAGTATCTGTAGAAACCAATTCTGGGAATACCTATTATTCCACAAATGTAACAACGGCAGGAAGCGCTTTTTCCGTTAACATGAGTCAAAAAGTTGAAATCATTCAAGGATTAACCTATACA